>JARKOK010000134.1 GCA_029975765.1 Aggregatilineales bacterium | reverse complement strand
GGGAGTGTGTCGTCGCCGTTAATATACACCTTCCGGCAGTGACCGGCTTAGTCGTTCTCGCTATCGAAGGCTGGAGTTTCGGCCACTGTGTCGGGTGGTTTCCCGATTCATGGCGCGAGGAAGTTGGAGCGTCGCTGGCGGAAATGCGCCGCGTATTACACCCTGGCGGCACAATGATTTTGATGGAGACAATGGGCACAGGCCGCGAGACGCCGCAGCCGCCCAACGCCGGTTTGACTGAATTATACGGCTGGCTGGAAAACGATCACGGCTTTGCGGCGGCGACGATCCGCACCGACTACCGGTTTGAATCGCTGGCGGAAGCCGAACGGCTGGCGCGTTTTTTCTTCGGGGATGAATTAGCCGATACGGTTGTTCATAATAACTGGGTGATCCTGCCGGAATGCACCGGCGTATGGTGGAAGAACGTGTGATCGAAAAAATGGGGGTTCAGTCTTCGATGCGGCGCTGTCAGCGGCTGCGCCCGGTGATAACCAGCAGCGCCAGCGCCGCGACATCTGCCAGCAGTGCCGCCGCTGCTGCGCCTGCCGCGCCATAACGCGGCATAAGCGCCAGCCCCAGCACGCTTTGCAGACCGAGTACCACAACATTCACCCGGTTGGCGCGCCATTCCTGCCCGACGGCAAAACAGCGGAGCGTCAGGCCGCCGCGCAGCAACCCCGGCAGCAGCGACCACATAACGATGGAGAGCGATGGCACGGCAGGATCAAAAGCCGTGCCATAAGTAAGTCGCAGCACCGCCGCCCCGAACAGCGTGAATAGCCCCCCCAGCGCCGCGCCAAACACCCCCAGCCCCAGCATCACCCGGCGGTAGAGACGTTCCAGTTCCACCGGATACCGCGCCAGCACCATAAAGGCCGGCAGCAGCGCCCCGAACAGCGCATTCGGCGCGACTCGCCCGGCTTCGACAAAACGCGCCGCCGCCGCGTAATAACCGACTTCCGCCGTCGCCGCCAGCCGTTCCAGCAGAACGGTATTCAGCCGCAGTTGCAGCGCCGCCAGCACCGCCGCCACCGCGAACGGCCACGCTCGCTTTAACAAAACCGTGATCTGTAGGGACGCGACAGGCCGCGCCGCTATATCACCAGCGTAGAACCACCGCCGCCACACCCCCCAGGCGGCGGCCACCTGCCCTGCCGAGGTGAGCGTGTTCACCGCCAGCGCCGCCAGCACGCCGCCGCCGCGCCAGAACACCAGCGCCGTTAAGGTTACCTGCACGACCAGCATCCCGATATTCAACCAGGGTATCGGCCACATCACCTGCCGGGCGCGGAACACCGCCGAAAAAGTGCTGAACAACGGAAACAGCAGCACCAGCGGCGCGGACAACTGCACTCCGCGCACCACCGCCGGATGATCGCTCATCAGCGGCGCGGCCAGCACCAGCGCCAGCATCAGGCCGCCGCCCAGGGCCAACCGCGCGATCATGACGCTGCGCAGGTAAACAGTTGTCTCAGCCGGATTCTGCGCCAGATCACGGGTCATCAGGGTAGCCACGCCGAACTCTGCCACCAGCGCCAGCGGGAACACCCACGCCAGCGCCGCCGCGTATATCCCCAGGCCATCCTGCCCCAGCGTCCGGCCAATCAGCACCGACAGCAGAAACGACAGCACCGCGCTGCCGGTGTTGCTCACCAGCAGCGTTAAGGTGTTATGCGACAATGACCTTTGACCCGCGTGTTTAACCGGTACGCCGGTCGCATGTTCCCGCTCTCCATGAGCGAGCGGCGGCGGGTGAGCAGGCATGGTTGTTACGGCCCAACTACGATGTCAAACGTGCCGCGCAGCGTATCGTCGTCCTGTGTTAACGGAATCGTCTGTTCAGCCGGTGCGCCGCGAACGCTGCCTTCAAAGTATAACTGGGTGATCAGTTCGCCCCGGTCGGGATGAAAGATGCGAAAATGAATGTGGCGCGGGCGCGGTTCGTACAAACCGGGCAGCACCGTTTCAAAGGTATAACGCCCATTCGCGTCGGTCAGCACCTTACCCCGTCCCAAAAACTGGTCGGAGAAATCGTATTCGCCGTTGGCATCAGCCTGCCACACATCCACTTCCGCGCCGGCTAAAACACCCGCGCAGCCCGCCGTGTACACTGTGCCGGAGATCACCAGCCGTTCGCCAGGCGTGCCTGTCGGGTACAGCGACTCTTTGAATGGCGCTCCGGCGATATAATACGGCCCTTCCATATCCCGCGGCGTGAGGAAACAGGCCTCACCGGTCAAGCTGTCTGGAGCAGGTACGGTGAACACATCCAGCAGGCCGCAGCCGCTAACCACCAGCGCCAGCAGGCCGGCAGCGATCAATCCATACCGCTTATACGTTATTCGCATCTTCATATCCCTCATCCAAATCCAAAACGCCTGCAATCCAACCCGGTTACAGTATACCGGATTACGGAATGCAGGCGTTGTCTGGCGGTGGTTTACAGTTGTTTTTACTGGCGCTGGGATGGATCAAGCCGGACGTGGACTTCGCGCATCCCGTAGGCGTACTTCGATTGGAACGGCAGGCCGCTGCGCCGCACAACCCCCAGCAGTTGTTCATTGGAGGGGTGGACAAGGGCGTTAAAAACTTCGATGCCCTGTTCCCAGGCAATATGGCTTAACGCATCCAGCAGCCCGCGCCCCAGGCCGCGCCCCTGAAACTGGTCTTCAACCAGCACTGCCGGTTCAGCGGTCGTTCGATCATCAGCCTCAATGACATAGTAGGCGTGGCCGATGATGATTTCCGCCGGTGTTTCGAGAGTGGCGACGATGCCCATGCCCGCATCGGGGGTCATCTGCGTCAGCTTTGCCAGCTGCTCCAGCGTGGGGAGACGATAGCGCAGATAACGAAAATAGAGACTGGCCTCTGACAGCCGGTGATGCATGTCCAGCAGCAGCGGGGCATCGTCAGGGTGCATCAGGCGCAGCGTTACCGGGGTACGGTCGCGCAGGCGGATAGTTTTCAGCATGGCTCACCTTCTTCGGCTTGGTTACCGCATAAGCCTCACTGTATGACAAATCGGGCTGTGTTGGGAAGGGACTAAAGACGGAGATTCTGCCCGTATTCTGGCGGGGTATTAACAACTGGTGCGCTCGAACTCAATCCAGTAATGATCGGCCAGCAGCGCCAGTTGGCCGTATTTTCCGAACCGTTCTTCCAGCGATACCAGCCGCTTTAACAAATGTGGCCGCTTTTCAATCACGCCGTACACATCGCTCGGCGGCAGGAACACGCCCAGCGGCTCGACATGCATACGGCGAAAGCAGGGGGCAAAATCCCGCGTCAGCCGCCGAATGGTGGGATACTGAATCGGGATAGCTGTTAAATATGGCTGTTCTTCTCCCCTCGCCCTGAGGGAGAAGGATCGGGGGTGAGGGCTTTTCCCCCTCTCCGTGTACGGGGACAGGGGGAGGGGTTCAAAGATTGCCCCTGCCCGCCGCCACCGGCGAAACGCCGTTCTAAAATCCCCGTGCGCGCTATGCCACAACACTTCCCACAGGCACAGCGGACTCATCACCCCAAACGCCGCCACACCGCCCGGCTTCACCCGTTCCGCCAGCCACGCCGCCAGAGGCTTCCAATCGGGCAGGCAGTTCAGCGGCCCGAAGCTGGCGAACACACCGTCAAACGCTGCCCTCGCCCTAAATCCCTCTCCCTCATGGAGAGGGACTTCAAGCACGCTCTGCTCCCCCTCTACCTGAGGGAGAGGGGGACGGGGGGTGAGGGCACTTATATCCAGCCGTGCCACCTGCACCAGCGAATTCCCTGCCGCCTTCGCCCGTGTAATGTCCAGCATGGCGGCGCTGGCATCGGTCGCCAGCACCGCTACGCCGCGCCCGGCCAGCCAGCGCGCATCCTCGCCCGTGCCGCAGCCCAGTTCCAGCACATGATCGCCCGCCCGGAAATGCTGTTCCAGCCGCGCCTGCACCCGCCCGCGCAGATAGCGGCCTATCGCCGTATTCGTAAAATCGGAGTCGTAGGTGGAAGCGAGGGGATCAAATGCCTGCGGCGGGTTCATGAATGTGCTGTCGTCCCGTTTCCCGCTGCCCCTGCGTCAGCGTCATACCAATGCGTCCAAGCTTCGCGTTCGCCAGCAGCTTCAACTGCCGTTTGAGCGATACGCCGCCGTTTTTGCGCGCGCGGTTGAGCGCCACTTCGCTGACCATCCAGCGGGTAGCGAAGGCGTAAAAGCGCCGCGAGTGCCGCCCGGCGACCGTCAGATCGCGGTCGCTGCGGTCTGCCCAGGCTTTGTCCGTTAGAATGCGGCTCTCGACCTCATGATAATACGGCGTCCCTTTGATCGGGTAGGCGACCGTCGTCAGGAAAATGTCGGGGTTGGAAATCTTCAGGTGTTCGACCGTTGCTTCCAGGTCCTGCACCGTTTCACCCTCGTAACCCAGCATGATGAACATGCCGGTTTCGATGCCGTATTGTTGCAGCAGGTGGGTTTTGGCCTGCACATCCCGAACGTTCACCTTCCTGTCCATCGCGTCCAGCACACGCTGCGACCCGCTTTCGGAGCCATTCCACAATCGGAAGCAGCTCATGTCCGCCAGCGTCCTGACGACTTCCTCATTCAGCCGGTCGGCGCGGGAGATACATTCAAACGGTATTCGCACGCCGCGCTGTTTGAGCGCCTCGGCGTACTGGAACAGCCAGCGGTGGTTGATCGCAAACACGTCATCCGCGTACCAGATCAGATCGGGGTTGTACCGTTCCTTAATCCATAGCAGTTCGTCGGCGGCATCCTCCGGCGTCCTGCGGCGGTGGGTGTTGCCGTAGACCGAATGGCTGCACCACTTGCAGGTATACGGACAGCCGCGCGCCTGAATCACCGACACCGAACTCTGGCCGTGATTCTCTTTCCACACCTGCATATAACGGGGGATGTCAATTGCCTCGCGGTCAGGCCAGGGAAACGCACTCAAATCAGGAATGAACGGGCGCGGCAGCGTTTCAATCAACTGCCCGTCGCCATTCAAATAAGCGATGCCGTTGATGCTTTCCAGTTGACTCAGGCCGTGTCTGGCGACGTGTGGCAGTAATGCTTCCAGCGTTAGCTCACCCTCGCCCTTGACGATGATGTCCGCGCCGTGTTGCAGATAATCGGCAGCATAATAGGGCGGCTCCGGCCCACCGAGGATGACGATTGCGCCATGTTGTTTTGCCATTTGCGCCATCGCCAGCACGTTACGTTTGGTCATCATGTTGGTGTAGATGCCGACCACCGGCGGGCGCTCCGCCGCCACTTTCGCGCGAAAGTCGTCCAGCCGGCTGAAGGTGGAGTCAAAAACGCCTACATCAAACCCCTGCCGTTTGAGATACGACGATATAAACAGTATCCCCAATGGAGGATACGGTTTCATGATCTTCAATTCATGCGGGTCTTCATACAAGTAGTAACCGTGAGCCAGAAGGATGTCCATACGTTACTCAATCAACTCAACTTCCAGCAATTACAATAATTTCTCAATCGGCTATGAAGCGCCAAGAATTAGTATGATAAACTGGCCGTTGTTATCATCTACAACACTGTCTGAAATGCGAAAAGCAATGGGGCGCGGTTCGCTGCCCACGTTATACTGCACTTCATAGACATGTTCTGGCGAATACGGTGGCGGATTCTGTAACAACCCCAGTGTTTCAATTGCCCGCTGGCCGTCAAGTTCCAGGTCAAACTCCTGCAAATGCGGCGGTCTTATCGGATTACCATCGCCGCTTTTATACAGGTAAAAGGCGTCACTGTAATCTTTCCCGCCCGCTTGTCCTGAACCAAAGATTTGCAGGGTTACTTCACCAGAATAGGTGTTTTTGGTATAAGTGGGTTCGATTTTATCAAACGGAACGAGGACCGTCTCCAGGACAATCGAGAAAGGTTCGGCTTGATTCCGCTCCTGAACAGGCTGAATGTGAACCGGATACATCTCGTCAGACCGTGTGAACCTGTCGCCAGGAGAAGTTCGGATCAGGATGCTAACCAGAATGACTGCTGTGATAGATATAGCTCCTACGAGGAGCATAAACAGTTGCCGCCGTTTTCTGGTAATGCTCACTTCATCCGAGTCTTCGATAATCAACCATTCGTCATTCTTACGTTTGTGCATGGCTGCCCTCGTCTGCAAATTGTTTGGAATTTCATGACCAGCAAATACCTGAATTTGCGAGATCACACCGCTTTACACGGTCTACGGCAGTTTCATACCCTGTGTGCGCGCCTCGATGTACTTTATCGCAGTCTCATAGGCTTTGGCGTCCTGCTGCTGCTGGATGGTATAAGCTTTGCCCTCGATGAACACCGTCACCGTACCGGTGTTCTGCACCGCAAAACACGTCGCCGCATCCAGGTTAATCACCGCCGATTGAAACACCATGAAACCGCTGGTCATCTCGATGTTAGGCCGCGTGATCTTCAGCCAGTTCGCCATTATCAATTCTCCTTGAGGAATCCGCGCAATGTTTCCATTCTACTCCAAATGGCTGGCAACTGGTGACTGGTGACTGGTAACTATTCTTGTTGGCTCATGCGGCAGCGCCGCCAGTTGATCCAGTTTCGCCACCGCGCCGGGCAGCGTCAGCCGGTGATAGATCATGGCCGCCGTTTGCCGCAGGTGGCCGGGGCGCAGATGCGCTGGATTACGCAGCAGCGCGCGCAGTTCGTGCGCCGTTTTGCGCGAACGGTAATCCTTGTGAACGACGGTATGCAGTTGGCGGTAAAACTCGGTGCGGAACGGCCCCTGGTACAACATCGCCAGATCGGCGCTGTCCAGCCAGTTGGCGCGCTCGCCTAATTCGTGTTTGACATTTTCGTAAAACGGCGTGCCCGGCAGTGGATAACTGACGCTGATGCCGATGTCGTCCGGCATCAGATCACGCACCATTTTAAGCGTCAATTCAATATCCTCGCGGGTTTCGCCGGGATAGCCGAATTGCAGGAAAAACGCGACCTGTACGCCGTTTGCATGAAGTTTTCGTGCCGCCTCGTAAATCTGCTCGACGCGCGTGCCCTTGTCCATCGCATCCAGAATCTTTTGCGACCCGCTTTCCGCGCCAACCCAGACAATCTTCGCGCCCGCACGCGCCAGCGCCGGAATCGTCTGGCCGCGCAGCAGCAAATCCACCCGGTTGAGGCTCTTGAACGGGATATGTACACCCACTGCATCAATTTCATCTGCGAACTGCTCAATCCAGCGATCCTGAATGCCCATGATGTCGTCCATGAACCAGATGTGGTCGGGCTGGAAGTGGTCTTGCAGCCACTTCATTTC
>JARKOK010000129.1 GCA_029975765.1 Aggregatilineales bacterium | reverse complement strand
GGTGGCAAAGCCGCTGTCCAGCGCGGGGAAGGTTTCAGTCAGCACTTGCTGCGTGACACCACCGCCGCAACCGGACGTGATAATCAGGCGGCGCGGCGGATCGAAGTCTGATCGTTTGAGGAATATATCCACGATGGTGCGCGCCACGTTGGCTTTAACCAGGCCGACTTCAGCCAGCGACGAGATGATGCCTTCGTTATAGATAAAACCAAGCGCCAGGGCTTCCTGATCGACCGGGCTGCACATGACGGTCGCTACTTCCTGCCCGTTGACGTACAGGCCGACCAGCGCCTCCTCGATCACCGCGCCTTCGGCATAGGCCGCCTGACCCGCTTCGACCGTCCAGTAGCGGTGCGGGAAAACGCCCGGCTGATGCTTGGCCGTCATGTTTCTTCGTTCGCTGGCTGGCGGCGGCGCGGCTTGCGGGTGCTGCGCCGGATGTCGTCGGGACTCCAGCCCTGCTCTAACCCGTATTCAATCTTCGGTTTGAGCGCGCCCGTCGGACATACACCGATACACTGACCGCAGAAAACACACGGTGAGTCGGTCAGGCTGATGTCAAACGCGGTGGAAACGTGGGTATGGAAGCCGCGTTCATCAAGTGTGAGCGCAAACGTATACTGCGCGTCCTCGGCGCACACCTGGACGCAGCGCCAGCATAACACACACTGGCTGTAATCACGCACGTAAAACGGGTTGTCGTCGTAAACAGGGAACTCGCGGCGTTCCGCGCCGGGAAAGCGATCGGTATCGGCCTGATATTCCGCCATCATGGCCTGAATTTCCGGCGCCTGCGACAGATCAACCGTCGAATTCAGCATTTCGAGAATCGTGCGGCGGCTGCGTTCGACCCGTTCGCTGCGGGTTTCGACGTTCGCTCCCGGCTGGCACAGCGCCACGCAGGCCGGTTGCAGCAGCCGCCCGCCGTTCACATCCACCACGCAGATGCGGCACAGGCCGTTAGCGGTGGTCGCGTCGTGGTAACAGATCACCGGCACATCGCCGCCCATCTGCCGCACCGCTTCAAGGATCGTTGTGCCGTCCGGTACGGTTGTTTCGTGGCCGTCAATCGTCAGGGTGATGCTCATGAGGGGCTTCCTTCCGCGAACAACTCCGGCCACTGTTTGAGGGCGCTCATCACGGCGAGAGCGGCGGTCTGCCCCAGGCCGCAGAGCGAGGCTTCGGTCATCGTCAGGCCGATGTCGAACAGGCGCTGGCGGTCGCCGGGCAGCGGCGTTGCGGCGCGTTCCAGGATTTCAAGCTGGCGCTGCGTTCCCAACTGGCAAGGGAAACACTTGCCGCAGCTTTCGTGCTGGAAGAAACGGCCCAGCCGCTTCAGCACGTCGCGCAGGTCGGTGGTGGTGTTAAAGACCATCACCGCGCCGGAGCCTAATGTGCTGCCAATGGCCCGCAAATCCTCGAATGTCAGGCGCACGTCCAGGTCTTGCGGGGTGAGGAAGGTGCCCGCCGCGCCGCCCATCAGCACGGCCTGGAGGTTGCCGCGCACGCCGCCGCAGTAGTCGTCCAGCAGCGTTCGTAAGGTGATGCCGGGCGCGATTTCGTACACGCCGGGGCGTTCGACATGGCCGCTGACGGAGACGAGTTTGGTGCCGGTGCTTTTGGGCGTGCCCCACTGGCGGAACCAGTCCGCGCCATGCTGTACCAGACCGGGCAGCGCGCATAACGTTTCGACGTTGTTGATGGCGGTGGGTTTGCCAAATACGCCGTAGGTGGTGGGGAAGGGTGGTTTGATGCGCGGAAAGCCGCGTTTACCCTCGATGGCTTCAAACAGGGCGGTTTCTTCGCCGCAGATGTACGCGCCCGCCCCGCGCCGGATTTCGACATGGAACGAAAAGGCGCTGCCCATGATGCTGTCACCCAGCAGCCCGGCAGCGGTGGCTTCCTCAAGCGCGGCGCGGAGACGGCGTTCGGCTTCCGGGAATTCGCCCCGGATGAACAGAGAACCTTTACGCGCGCCAACGGAAGAAGCCGACAGCGCCATACCTTCCAGCAGCAGATGGGGGCGGCCTTCCAGCAGCACCCGGTCTTTAAACGTGCCGGGTTCGCTTTCGTCGGCGTTGCAGACGACGTAATGCGGGTTCTGCGGTGCGATGTACAGGTTGGCATGCGTGCCTTCCCACTTAGCGCCGGTGGGATAAGCCGCGCCGCCACGCCCCAGCAGCCCGGCTTCGTGGACTTCACGGATGACAGCCTGCGGCGTCAGGTCGAACAAGGCCTTCCGCAGCGCGGCGTAATCGCCGTACTGGTGCAGCCATTCGGCGCTTTCGCCCTCGATACCGTCCAGCAGCACAGCGGGATAGCCGGCCACAACCGCGCCATGTGGTTTGTGCGGTTCGTCCAGCAGCGCGTCCAGGTCGGTAATCGGCGCATGGGTGATTTCCTCCCTGCCGCGCTGGCTGATAAGCGCCGCCGGGGCGTGATCGCATAATCCCAGACAGGGACTGGGTTCAACTGTGTACTGGCCGTCAGGCGTCGTGCCGCCGCCGGGAAGGTGCAGCCGGTGGCACAGGCGCTCGAACACGGCGCTCGAACCTGCCAGGCCACAGATCGGCGAGGTGCAGATACGAATGATGGTTTCGCCGGTGGGTTCGGCGTGGTAGAGGGTGTAGAAGCCGATCACGCCGTAAATGTCGGCTTCCGGTACGCGCAGGGTGTGAGACAGGGCGCGCACGGCTTCCGGCGAGATATGGCCGAACGCAGTCTGGATGTCCCACAGCGCGGGCAGCAGCGCATCCCGCGTGCGCCCGCGATAGGCGTTGATGATTGAGTCCAGGTCAGGAGTGTTCATTGAGAAATTCTTTCAGGTCAGTCGAACTCATGTCAGAATTTACATTTTTCTGTAGGGGCGCACCGCCGTGCGGTCCTACGACAGACTCTATTCGTTCATCAGCCTTTCGGCGGCGGCCAGTTCGTCCGGTGTATTGACGTTGAAAAAGGACAGACCGCGCGGATCAAGCGGCTGGTGTTCCGTTTCCTCTACAAAACGCACGCGCACATCCGGGTAAAAGCCAATGACTTTCAGCCGGTCAGTTTCTAATCGCTGGCGGATGGGCGTCAGACATGCCTGGCTGTAAACGGCGTGCAGCCCTTCAGGAAAGCCATTGACACGCGGCACAATCACATCAAACTGATCGCTTTCGCATAGTCTTAACAGATAATCCAGCAGCGCCGGATTCACAAATGGCATATCGCAGGCCAGCGCCAGTGTATAGGGCTGGCGGCTGTAGTACAGCGCCGTATAAATGCCACCAAGCGAGCCTTTGTCCGGCAGCACGTCGCTGAACATGGGCAGGCCGAGGTGCGCATAGTCATGAGGACGATTGGTGATGAGTATCGTTTCCTGCTGTCCCAGGCTGCTTACGCGGGACAGCAGGTGTTCAATAATGGTCTGACCCTGCAATTCCAGCAGGGCTTTGTCCGTACCCATACGGGAACTTTTGCCCCCGGCGATGATCGCTGTCGTAAATGCTGCCATATTAATGTACGTACTGTGTCGGTTCTTTGATCGCGCCGCGCTCGTCCAGAGAGATCGTGTCGCGGGGCGGGGCATCCGCTTTGCGCAGTTTCACCGCCGCCATCTTAAAATCAGGTATTTTGGCGCGTGGATCAATCTTATCGAGCGTCAGCAGGTTGGCGGCAGCCTCGGCAAAGTGGAACGGCAGAAATACCGTACCCTGCGGCGAACGCCCGGTAACCATCACCCGGCAAACCACGCTGCCGCGCCGTGACGTGACCTCCACCCAATCACCGGAGATCATGCTAAGCGCGCGCGCGTCGTCCGGGTGCATTTCCAGAATCGGTTCGGGGAAAGCTTCGTCCAGCCGGGAACGGCGGGTCATGGTGCCGCCATGCCAGTGAAACAGGACACGCCCGGTCGTCAGGTGATAGGGGTACGCATCGTCCGGCAGCTCGCTCTCCGTGCCGTATTCCAGCGCCCAAAATTTGCCACGCCCGCGCGGAAAGGTATCCTCGAACAGATAAGGTGTGCCAGGATGATCGAGGGTAGGGCAGGGCCAGTGAACGCCGCCCTCACGTTCCAGGCGTGCGTAGGTGATGCCGTAGAAGTCGGGCGTAACGGCGCGCATCTCTTCCCAGATGGCTTCGGGGTCGGGATAGTCAAAGCCAGCGCTGGGTTCGATGCCCAGCAGCGTTTCCATGCGCTGCGCCAGTTCACAGATAATCTGCCAGTCCGGTCGGGAACTGCCCACCGGGGGCAGCGCCTGCCGCACCCGCTGCACACGGCGGTCACTGTTGGTGAACGTGCCGTCTTTTTCAGCAAAACTGGCGGTCGGCAAGATCACGTCGGCGCGTTCGCCGGTTTCGTTGATAAAAATATCGAGGCAGACCAGAAAATCCAGTTCGTCCAGCGCGTGCTGCGCGTGGGCGAGATTAGGTTCGCTCATCAGCGGATTTTCGCCCATGACGACCATCGCCTTGATTTGCCCTAACAGCGCCCCATCTACCATTTCGGTGACAGTCAGACCAGGGTCAGGAGAGAGTGATGTGTGCCAGACCTGCTCAAATTTGGTGCGAATATCGGCATCCGTCACCGGCTGATAGGCGGTAAAAACGTTTGGCAGGCCGCCGCTGTCGGAGCAGCCCTGCACGTTGTTCTGCCCCCGCAGAGGGTTCAGACCCGTACCGGGTTGGCCGATGTGACCGGTCATCAGGGCGAGATTGGTCAGGGCGAGGGCGTTATCCGTGCCGTGCGTGCTCTGGCTGATGCCCATGCCCCAATAGAACGCAGCGCGGTTGGCGGTGGCGTACAGGCGCGCGGCCTTACGAATATCCTCCGCCGGTACGCCGCTGACCGACTCCGCCCATTCCGGCGTGAAGGCTTCCAGCGATTCAATGTAGGTGTCAAAACCTTCGGTACGGTTGGTGATGAAGTCCGGGTTATACAAGCGTTCGGTGACGATGACGTGCGCCATCGCCTGAAATACGGCGACATCCGTACCGGGTTTCTGCCGCAGCCAGAGGGTCGCAAAATCGGTCAGTTCGATCTGGCGCGGGTCAATCACGATCAGTTTTGCCCCGTTCTGCCGCACGGCGCGTTTCAGAAACAGGCTGATGACCGGATGGGTTTCGGTTGTATTGCTGCCGGTGACGATGAAGGTGTCGAGGTGTTCCATCTCGGCGATGCTGTTGCTCATGGCGCTGGAGCCAATAGCCAACTGCAAGCCGGTCACACTGCCGGCGTGGCACAGCCGCGCGCAGTGATCCACGTTGTTGGTTTTCATCACGGCGCGCACCCACTTCTGAAACACGTAATTGTCTTCGTTGGTGGCTTTGGCGCAGGCGTAGGTGGCAATGCTGTCGCCGCCGTGTTCGCGGACGAGACGCGCCAGCCGTTCGCTAACCAGCGTGAGGGCTTCGTCCCAGGTTGCTTCGCGGAATTCACCAGGGACGCCGACACGAATCAACGGCTGTTTAATACGACCGGGGTGCGAGGTGAAATCCGTCCCAAAGCGGCCTTTCACACACAGGTTGCCATAGTTGGGGGCGGCATCAAAGGGCGCGCTCACCCGGTAGATCATATCGTTACGAACGTGCAAATTCATCTGGCAGCCCACGCCACAGTAGGGGCAGGTGGTGCGGGTTACACGATCAGGCGTTAAGCGGGTAGACATTATGGATGACCTGTAACAATCCAAAACCTTTTACCCGCCATTATAACGGGTTTTGATGGCAAACGCGGTTTCGGGAAAAATTTCACAGACTTTGACCGGCAGGCGGCTGTGGATTACTATAGGCCGATGATTGGGAGCAGCATCCAGGGGAGAACTATCTATGCGGCGTGTCGGATTCATGCTCAAGGTTCGGGCGGATAAAATGGACGAGTACAAACGCCAGCATCAGGCCGTATGGCCGGAGATGCTGGAGGCACTCCGGCAGACCGGCTGGCACAACTACACGCTGTTTATGCGGGATGACGGCCTGCTGTTTGGTTACTTTGAGACGCCAGAAAGCCTGCAAGCGGCGCGGGCCGGCATGGAACAGACCGAAGTCAACGCCCGCTGGCAGGCGTTCATGTCACCCTATTTTGAGATTCCCGAAGGCGCGCGGCCTGATTCGCTGTTCGTTGAACTGGAAGAAGTGTTCCATCTCGACTGATAACAGGTCGGGGCGAACCGCCAGTTCGTCCTTGCAGAAGCGCCTTGGCGACTGAGTTCTACAGGTCTGTCAATTCGGTCAGGCGGGCAACGTGTGCTTGCACCGCCGGGAACAGACCGCGATAGACTTCGGTGTACAGCCGGTCATAGCTGTGGCGCGCCGGTTCCTCAGGCGTGAAGGCACGCTCGGTGCCGGTCATCGCAGCGGCGGCCGCACGCGCGCCGGGATACCACCCGGCAGCCGCTGCCGCCAGAATACCCGCGCCGAGCGCGGTGGCCTCGGTGGTGCTGGCGCGCGCGACCGACATACCCGTAACATCGGCGATCATCTGACACCACAGGTCGCTGCGCGAGCCGCCGCCCATCAGGATATAGTGGTCAATCGGCGTGCTGGTCGCCCGGCTGATGCCTTCCATACCCAGCCGGTGTTCGAAGGCGATGCCTTCCAGAATGGCGCGGTAGAAGTGTTCCTTACGGTGCGCGCCGGTCCAGCCGATCATCACCCCGGCAGCTTTCGCGTCCCAGTAGGGGGGCAGCACCGCTTTCCAGTAGGGCACCAGCATCAACCCGTGCGAGCCGGGCGGCAGTTTTGCAGCGGCCAGTTCCAGCACTTCTTCCGCCGAGACCGGCAGCCGGAGACTGCGCGCATCCGGCCCAAAATTTTCCACAAACCAGCTTACCAGGAATGTCCCGGCGTTCAGCACTTCCTCCAGCAGAAAGCCGCCGGGAATCGGTGCGAAGTGGGAACGGGCGGCGCGGTCAGCGACGTAGTGATCGGCATACGCGCCGGATACCATCGCGGTGCCGAGGTTCAGGTAGGCGCGACCGGGCATGGTGATGTTTGCGCCCAGGCCAGCGGCCTGCCCATCGCCGGCGCCAGCGATGACGGGCGTACCGGCTCGCAGGCCGGTCTGTCCCGCTGCCTCAGGGGTTACCCCACCGATCACCGTCCCCGGCGGCACGATCTCACAAAACTGTTCCACATCCAACTGGACAGCCTGAAGCAGCTCCGCCGCCCACGCGCCCCGCCGCATATCCACCACACCCATCGGGTCGGCACAGGCCGCGCTCGTCGTCCAGCGTCCGGTCAGATGATGGACGAGGTAGGCATGGGGTTCGACGAATTTATGTGTCCGACGAACAATGTCCGGTTCGTGGGCTTGCAGCCACAGCATCTTGGATAAGCCCTGGGTGGTGGATGGCCCTTTGCCGGTGAGATCGTGCAGGTAATCGTGGCCGAACCGCTGGCCTAACGCTTCCACTTCGGCGCGCGAGCGTTCGTCCAGCCACAGGATGGCGTTTCGCAGCGGGCGACCGGCGGCATCCACCGGCACGAAGGTCTCGCGCTGGTTGGCGATACACAGCGCGGCGATCCGGCGCGCACCCACACGGGCGGTCACGTTTTGCAGCGCAGCGCACAGCGCATCCCACCAGTCTTCGGCACGCTGCTCATGCCAGTTGGGGTGGGGCGAGGTCATACTGATATTAACGCGGCATTCAGCGGCGGCTTGACCGGCACTGTCCCAGGCGATTGCTTTGCAGGCTGTAGTGCTGCTGTCCACACCAATAACGAGATCAGGCTGCGCGTTCACGAACATGGCCTTTCGGATAATCCTCTGATCGGGGAAAATGATCTGCCAAACAGTGTACATCAGTTGGAATATTCGGCGTAGTGACCGGATAGGGCAGAAGGGGGAGCAGAATATGGCAGTGATCACCGTTGTGGGCGCGGGGGTGATGGGCACTGCGCTGACGTACCCGGCAGCAGACAATGGGCATGAGGTGCGGCTGGTGGGTACGCATCTGGACGAGGAGATAATCCGCCGCTGCCGCGCAGAGCGGTTTCACCCCCGCCTGAAACGCACGCTGGCGAATGGCGTGCAGCCGTATGATTACACGCAGATTCCCCAGGCCGTGCAGGGGGCGGATGTGGTGGTGCTGGGTGTCAACTCGCGCGGCGTACACTGGGCGGCGGAAGCGGTCGGGCCGCATTTGCAGCCGGGGCAGATCGTGCTGATGGTGACAAAAGGGCTGGAAAGTTCGACAGCGGGAACGCTGCACCTGCTGCCAGATGTATTTGCCGACCGGCTGCCGCCCGTGATTCGGGAGCAGGTAGACTTTGCCGCGATTGGCGGACCATCCATCGCCGGAGAACTGGCCGGGCGGCGTGATACGAGCGTGATTTTTGTCTCGCGGAATGAGACGATCCTCCCACGTTTACGCGCGTTGTTTGAGACGCCGTATTACCATATCTGGACTTCGACGGATATGGTGGGGGTTGAGGTATGTGTGGCACTCAAAAACCCGTATGCGCTGGCGGTCGGACTGGTAACCGGTATGCTGGAAAAACAGGGCGGCACAGACCCGGCAGGCGCGGCCATGCACAATGTCGCGGCGGCGCTGTTCGCGCAAAGTCTGGCCGAGATGGCCTATCTGGTGCGGGTGATGGGCGGCGGCCCCGAAACGGTCTACAGCCTGCCGGGGGCAGGAGATTTATATGTGACGACGCAGGGCGGGCGCAACTCGCGGATGGGGCGGCTGTTGGGATTAGGTCTGCCATACAGCGAAGCGGTGGAGGAAATGCCCGGCGAGACGGTGGAAGGGGTGGATGCAGTCGTCGCCATTATGCCAGCCGTGCAGCAAATGGAAGCCGCCGGCAAACTGGACGCGAAGGCGCTGCCGCTGCTGCACGCGCTGCATGAGATCGTCACGCGCAATCAGGCAGCGACATTTGATTTCAACCGCTTTTTTGAGAAGCTGCCGTTTGGCGCACCGGAGTCGTCCACGCGGGATGAATAGATTATGCCCAATCAGTTGACACTCTGCGGTTTCTGTGCTAAGTTATGGTTAACATGTTACCGTTAACACATGATTGCAGGTAATACTCGCACTGGGGCAGGCGTGGTTGGTTCACCCGGACAGGGGCCAGCATGAGTACAATTGGCGACGTGGCAAAACGCGCAGGTGTTTCGGCGATGACCGTTTCACGGGTCATCAATAATTCCGGTTATATCAGCCAGGAAACACGGGAACGGGTCGAACTGGCGATTGCCGAACTGGGTTACGTGCCAAACGCGCTGGCGCGCAGCCTGCGCTTCAAACAGACCAAAACCATTGCCCTGGTTTTAACTGACATTACCAATCCCTTCTTTACGACGGTCGCGCGGGGCGTTGAGGATACGGCCAGCGAGCAGGGCTTCAGCGTGATGTTCTGCAACACGGACGAATCGCAGGACGAGGAGGCTGAATATCTGAACGTGCTGGTACAAAAGCAGGTGGACGGCGTGCTGCTGGTGCCGGCGGTGTCGTCGTCGGAGTCGGTCACCTTCCTGCGGGAGCGGGGCGTGCCGTTCGTTGTGCTTGACCGGCGCATTCCTGAAGTTCCGGTAGATACGGTGCGCTGCGATTCGGAATTGGGAGCCTACCAGCTTACCCAGCATCTGCTTGACCTCGGCCATCGTCGAATCGCCGTCCTCAGCGGGCCAGCTGCCGTGACGACGGCTGCTGACCGGGTGAAGGGGTATTGCGGCGCGTTGGAAGCTGCTGGTGGTACGCCGTTGGTGGTTTACGGCACCTTCACGCAGGAGGGCGGGTACCGGATGGCGCAGCAGGTATTGAGCGCAGCCCCACGCCCAACGGCGCTGTTTGCCGCGAACAATTTCATCGCTATCGGCGCGCTGCGGGCTTTGCGCGAAGCCGGCCTGCGCGTGCCGGAAGATGTGTCTGTCGTCGCGTTTGATGATCTGCCGGCGGCTATCGTGATCAATCCGTTTTTCACCGTCGCCTCCCAGCCCGCTTACGAGATGGGACAGCGCGCCACCGCGCTGCTGCTTGACCGCCTGAATGGTAAAGAGACATTTCAGGCACAGGAAATCATCCTGCCAACGCAGTTGATCGTGCGTGAATCCAGCGCGCCGCCGGGATCGTGAAATGACGATTCCGTGACCAGACTAAGCCGAAAAATTCGGTCGGGGTGGGTTCAGGAACCCATTCCTGCGGACAAACGAATGAATAATAGTTCGCATTCAACGATACCTTGTTTTTGTTTACCAACTGTTAAGGAGTAATCTCTGATGGACTCTCAACTATCGCGTTTACCCGCCGGTGATTCAGTTGACCCGGCGCAAGTACCCTATCGCAGCGTGTATACCGGCGCGAAAATTCCCGCTGTTGGCCTGGGTACGTTCGGCTCGGACCGGTTCTCCGGCGAAGCGATTGCCGAAGCCGTGAAGGACGCGATTCAGTCGGGCTACCGGCACATTGACTGCGCCGCTGTGTATGGCAACGAGCATCTGATTGGCCCGGCGCTGCGCGAAGCGATGATGAGCGGTGTCCGGCGGGAAGAGCTATGGATTACGTCCAAGCTGTGGAACGATAAACATGATGAGAAAGACGTGATTCCTGCCTGTGAGAAGTCGTTGAGGGATTTGGGACTGGATTACCTCGACCTGTACCTGATTCACTGGCCGTTTCCGAATTATCACGCGCCGGGCGTGGACGTGAGTTCCCGCGACCCGCACGCCAAACCCTACATCCACGAAAATTATATGAAAACATGGCGGCAGTTGGAAAAGCTGGTTGAGATGGGGCTGGTGCGGCATATCGGTACGTCGAATATGACGATTCCCAAGCTCAAACTGGTGCTGCGGGATGCGAGGATTAAACCAGCGGCCAATGAAATGGAACTGCACCCCCACTTTCAGCAGCCGGAATTGTTCAAGTTCGTAGTGGATAACGGCATCGTGCCGATTGGTTTTTCGCCGATTGGCTCGCCCATGCGCCCTGACCGCGACAAAACGCCTGACGACACGGTGGACATCGAAGACCCGGTAATCGTTAAAATCGCGCAGCGGTTGAACGTGCATCCGGCGGTGGTGTGCATCAAGTGGGCGGTGCAGCGCGGGCAGGTGCCAATTCCGTTTTCGGTCAACCGTGACCAGTATGTGAGTAACCTGCGCGCTGCCGTGACCGACCCATTGACCGACGAAGAAATGCAGGCTATCGCGGGCATTGATAAAAACTGCCGCCTGATCAAGGGGCAGGTCTTTCTGTGGAAAGATAATCAGACCTGGGAAGACCTGTGGGACGTGAACGGCGAGATCACTCCGGCATAAAATATGGCAAACCGGTATATCATCACGGTGGATGTGGGCACGTCCAGCACCAAAACGGCGCTGTGGGATGATGCGGGCTTGCTGGTAGCCGAAACGTCGCAGGCTTACACCCTGCACCGGCCTGACCCGCTGTGGGCGGAGATTGACGGTGATGTGTGGTGGCAGGCCACGTGCGATACGATCAGGCAGGTGATCGGCAGGAGCGGTGTGACGGCGCATGACATCGCCGGGATTGGCGTGGATGGCGTAGGCTGGACGCTGCTGCCGGTTGACCGCAGCGGCGACCCACTGCACCCGGCCATGATCTGGCTTGACCGCCGCGCCGAAGACGAAACCCGCTGGTTGAAGGCGCTGCCGGACGCGGATAAACTGGTTGATCTGGTCGCCAATCCGATAGACGCGGCTTACATTACGCCCAAGCTGCTGTGGCTGAAGAATCATCAGCCGGATGTGTTTGAGGCGGCGCACCAGTTTTTGACCGCTTCCGGTTTCATCGTGGCGCGGTTCACGGGTGAATTCACCTGCGATTACACACAAGCCTACGGCTATCACTTTTTTGATATTCGGCGCGAATGCTGGGACGCGGGTACAGCGGCGCGGTTGGGTATTCCATTGGACAAGATGCCGCGCCTGTGCGCCTGTACCGACATCGCTGGTACTGTGACCGAACTCGCGGCGGAACAAACTGGTCTGCCTGCCGGGATTCCGGTGATCGCAGGCTGCCTGGATGCTACCTCCGGCGCGTTAGGTTCGGGTGTGACCCGCTTGCACCAGACCAACGAGCAGGGGGGGCAGGCGGGTGGTATGGCCGTCAGCCTCGATCATGTGGTGGTTGAGCCGCAGTTGATTTTCTCGCATCATGTGCTGCCGGGGCAGTATTTATTGCAGGCGGGCACGGTCGGCGGCGGGTCGCTGGGCTGGTTCCGGGACATGCTGGGACAGGTGGAAGCCAATGCCGCCGCGCAGACCGGGGAGAGCGTCTTCGAACAGTTCAGCCAGCAGGCGGGACAAACACCTCCCGGTTCGAACGGGTTGATTTTTGTCCCGTACATGGCTGGCGAACGCACGCCGCTGTGGAACAGCAGCGCGCGGGGGGTATTCTTCGGTCTGTCATATGCCACCACACGCGGCGATCTGCTGCGGGCGATCATGGAAGGCTGCGCCTTCGCCGTTTACGACAACATCCAGCTTGCGAAAGCGAAAGGCGCGGTCATCACCGAGTATCTCGGTTCGGGCGGGGCGACCCAGAGCGCGGTGTGGTGCCAGATCAAAGCCGACGTGTATGGCGCGCCGTTCATCGTCGCTCGCCGTGCCGATGGCGGTGAGGGCGGGCACAGTCTCGGTCTGTACGCGCTGGCGGCGTCCGCCGTTGGGTTGTGCGACGACGCGGGGACATGCGTCGAACGCCTGCTGCCGCAGCGCCAGGTGTTTGAACCATCACCGGAGCGCCACGCGCTGTATCAGGATTTGTTCCAGGTGTACCGCAGCGTGTCGCGCAAGCTGCTGGCCGATTTTGATACGTTGGCCGAAATTAACCGTAAATACGCATCGAAGATCAATATGTAATCTGATCTCAGCCTGCCTGAGCAGGCCTGGTCATTCAGCCGTAGGCCTGAGCCTGCGGCTGGTTAAAAAGGCTAAACCACTATGAAAGCTGCCATCCTCGAAAACAAGGGCATCCTGAACTATTACACCGACACGCCCACGCCGGCGGTACCGACCGGCCATGTGCTACTGCAAGTAAAGGCCGTGTCCATTTGCGGCTCGGACATTTCGCGTTACGCCAAAGGCCACCGGATGTACCCGCTGATTCTGGGGCACGAATGCGCCGGGGTAATTGCCGACGTGGGCGATGGCGTGAGTCGGGATTTAGTTGGAAAACATGCCGCGATTATCCCGGTTGTGCCGTGTTTTGAGTGCGAAGAATGCGAGCGCGGGTATTATTCCGCCTGCCACCGCTATTCGTTTATCGGTTCACGGCAGGACGGCGGCTTTGCCGAATACGTGGTGATGCCGGAACGCAACGCGCTCATCATTCCCGATGACATGAAGTTTGAAGAAGCGGCGCTGATTGAACCGTCCACCGTCGCGCGGCATATCCTTGACCTGGGACAGTTCCGCGAGGGACAGACGGCGATGGTGTTTGGGGCAGGGTCAATTGGCCTGATGGTGGTACAATGGCTGCGGATTCTGGGCGCAAGCCGCATCATCTGCACCGACATCAGCGACGATAATCTGGATACGGCGCGGCGGGTGGGGGCGCATATCACGCTGAATCCGCAGCAGGTGGATGTGGCCGCCGAAGTCAAGAAGCTGACCGGCGACGGCGTGGATGTGGCGATTGAGGCGGCAGGCGCGCCGCAGGCCTTGATGCAGACCATTGCCGTGACCCGGCCTCGTGGGTTTGTGGTATGCGGCGGCAACCAGCCGCTGGACGCCAGCCTGCCGATGTCGTTCATCGAAGACCTGATGCGAAAGGAACTGAGTCTGGTCGGCTGTTTCATGTCGTACAGCGCGCCGTTTCCCGGCCACGAATGGACGGACTCGGTTGAGGTGATTCGCTGTGGGGCGCTGGACATCCCAACCATGATTTCACACCGGTATCCGCTGTCAGCAGCGCCGGAAATATTCAGCCGCATCGCGGCGCACCAGATGTCGCATCGCAAAATTATCCTGTACCCGCAAGAATAGAGGTATTCCATGACGCTATGCAGCGTAAAACCCTGGATTCAACAGGCGCAGCGTGACGGTTTTGCGATTGGCGCGTTCAACGCGAATACGATGGAACAGATGCAGGCCATCGTGCAGGCGGCGCAGTCAGAAAACGCGCCGGTCATCCTCCAGATCAGCCACAACGCTCTGACGTATATGGGCAGCGGCAGCGCCCTGATGGGGCTGCGGTACGCGGCGGCGGTGGGTAAAGTTGCGGCGGAAAGCGTGGCTGTCCCTGTCGCGCTGCATCTTGACCACGCCAACGAAACCGAAGTGTTGCAGGCGATGAGTCTGGGATTTACGTCGGTGATGTTCGATGGTGGCGATCTGCCGCTGGAAGAAAATCTTGCCGTGACGCAGAAGCTGCGTGAGATCGCCCATTCGGCGGGTATCTTCATCGAAGCGGAAGTGGGTGCGGTGCCGCGTATCAATGTGTCCGGTGAAGTGACCGGTGATACGGAACTGACCGACCCTGACCATGCCGCCGCGTTTGCCCGCGCTGCCGGCGTGGATGCGCTGGCAATTGCGATTGGTTCGGTACAT
This sequence comes from Aggregatilineales bacterium, assembly GCA_029975765.1. Classification (GTDB taxonomy): domain Bacteria; phylum Chloroflexota; class Anaerolineae; order Aggregatilineales; family Phototrophicaceae; genus CFX2. Next base: position 14,694 of record JARKOK010000129.1, on the reverse strand, counting down.
TCGGTGACGGAGAAACAGGTGCTGCTTGACCTGGAACGGCTGAAAGCAATTCGGGCAGTTGTGGATATTCCGCTGGTGCTGCACGGGTCATCGGGCGTGACGGACAGCCATATTGGTGAGGGGATTCGTCTGGGTCTGTGCAAGGTGAATGTGGCGACCCAATTGAATAAAGGTTTCACCGGCATGGTACGCGACAAGCTGGCGGAGTCTCCTGCGAATGTTGACCCACGCCGCTATCTGGGGCCGGCGCGTGAGGCGATGATCGCCGGGGTACGGGAGCGCCTGCGCTTTTTTGGCGCGGCGGGCAAAGCGTAAATTCCGGCCCAGAACGCTCGATCCGTGGCCCGCGTCTCATTTGACACACCTGAAATTATGTGTTATGTTATGCATAACATGTTACCGTTATCAGGTGTTATTGGTCTTTAGTCCGTTCTTCGGTATACTTCGTTCTGCGTGACAGTTACCGAACTAGACGCTCTGTAGAAAAATTCGTTCTTTTGAACTGCGCCGAGGATAAATATGAATGATGTTTTAGTCGTCATGGAAGGGATTGAGAAAAGCTTTCCCGGTGTCCATGCGCTGTCGCAGTGCCGGTTTGAACTGCGCCCCGGTGAGGTTCACGCGCTGGTTGGGGAAAATGGCGCGGGCAAATCCACGCTGATGAAAGTCCTCGCCGGGGTGTATGCGAAGGATGCCGGGCGGATTGTGTACAAGGACGGCGAGGTTGAAATTCCCAACCCGCGAGCAGCGCAGCACCTCGGCATCAGTATGATCCATCAGGAACTCAACCTGATGCCGCACCTCACGATTGCTCAGAACATTTTCATCGGACGCGAACCCCGCCGCAGCGTAAAATTCGTTCTGGACGACAAAGCGATCAATCACGAAACGCAGCAGCTTCTGGGAATGCTGCACCTCAACCTTGACCCCCGCACCAAAGTCGCCGATTTAACGGTCGCCAAACAGCAGATGGTGGAAATCGCCAAGGCATTGTCGTTTAATGCTGAAGTGCTGATTATGGACGAGCCGACAGCGGCGCTGACCGAATCGGAAATTGACGAACTGTTTCGTATCATTCGTAAACTGCGGGAACAGGGAGTAGGGATTGTTTATATCACCCACCGCCTTGAGGAACTGTTCGCCATCTCTGATCGGGTGACGGTCATGCGGGACGGGCAGTACGTCGGGACGGTCAAGACGAGTGATACCAACCGCGACGAAGTGATCCGCATGATGGTCGGGCGAACGATCTATGAGACCTCGCCAGAACTGCCGGACGATGCCAACCAGGATGTCGTGCTGGAAGTGAAGAATCTCAACCGGGGGCGCGTGCTGAAGGATGTCGGCTTTTATCTCAAACGCGGTGAAATACTGGGTTTTGCCGGGTTGATGGGCGCAGGCCGCACCGAGGTCGCGCGGGCGATCATCGCCGCCGACCCGGTAGACTCGATTGAAGTGTACGTGCAGGGTAAACGCGCGCACATCAAAACGCCCAGCGATGCGGTGCGACATGGCATTGGCTATCTGTCGGAAGACCGCAAACGTTACGGCCTGACGCTGAAGATGGATGTCGAAACCAACATCGTGCTGGCCTCGTTCCGTAAGTTTTTGTCGAGTCTGGGTGTGGTGCAGCGCAGCAAAACGCGCTCGACGGCTGACAACTATGTGCGGATGCTGTCTATCCGCACCCCCAGTATTCAGCAGAAGGTGAAGAACCTGTCCGGCGGCAACCAGCAGAAAGTGGTCATTGCCAAATGGCTGACCGCCGATACGGACATCCTGATCTTTGACGAACCCACACGCGGGATTGATGTCGGCGCGAAAAGTGAAATTTACAAGCTGCTGAATGATCTGGCACATCAGGGTAAGTCTATCATCATGATCTCGTCCGAACTGCCGGAAATCCTGCGGATGAGCCACCGCATTGTGGTGATGTGTGAGGGCCGTATCACTGGCGAACTGAATGCCGGTGAAGCCACGCAGGAACAAATTATGAAGTATGCCACGCAGCGCGGCGGTATCCTGCAAACGAACGGCGCTGCTCATCAGACGACTAGTGAAGCCGGGAATAATTAAAGATGGATATTTCGGTCGTTCCTAAAACTTCTGTGTCTCGCTCCTTTTTCCGGTCGGATGCGACGCAGCGACTGCTGGCGTTTGGCGCGCTAATCATCCTGCTTATCGTGTTCTCGCTGGCCTCGCCTAACTTTCTGCAATTCAACAACATTGTGGGTATCCTGCTGGCGACCGCCGTCAACGGCGTGCTGGCGTTGGGCGTAACGTATGTCATCATCACCGGCGGCATTGACCTGTCCATTGGTACGGTCATGACGTTTTCGGCGGTAATGACCGGCGTGTTTGTCACCTTCTGGCAGCTTCCGGTGCCGCTGGGCATCCTCGGCGGGGTGGCAACCGGCGCGCTGGCCGGGGCGATCAACGGTACGATCATCGCCAAGATGAAGATTCCACCCTTTATCTCGACGCTGGGGATGATGTACGTGGCGAAAGGTCTGTCACTGGTCATTTCCGGGTTGAAGCCCATTTACTTCAACGATACGCCAGAGTTCCGCCCGATCACGATGGGGTCGGCGCTGGGTTCGATCTTCCCCGACGCGCAGTACTTGCAGATTCCGAATGCCGTCTTTATCCTGTTTGGCGCCGCGATTATCGCCAGCCTGATCCTCACCAAGACCATTCTGGGGCGGTATACGTTCGCGCTGGGCAGCAATGAAGAAGCCACGCGCCTGTCCGGTGTCAATGTGGATCGCTGGAAAATCGCCGTGTATACACTATGCGGCACGTTTGCCGGGCTGGGCGGTGTGATGATGGCCTCGCGCCTGAACTCGGCGCAGCCGGCGCTGGGGCAGGGCTATGAACTGGATGCGATTGCGGCGGTCGTGATCGGCGGCACTTCGTTAAGCGGTGGTGAGGGCACGATCCAGGGCACGATCATCGGCGCATTCGTGATGAGCGTGCTGGTCAATGGCCTGCGGATTCTGTCCGTCCCACAGGAATGGCAGACGGTCGTCACCGGCGGCATTATCATCGTCGCCGTATATCTCGATATCCTCCGCCGCCGCAAGGGGTAAGCCTGCGGCGGATTACAGGCTTCAGGACGGATATTTTCTACTCTGGTCGGGTTGAGAATACAGCGAAAGGAGGTTGGAACGGATAACGAACATTGAAGACGCGGAAAAACATGCACCGACTTTTGATGACCTACACTGATAAACAGGAGATTTTCATGAACGCAAAGAAGCTGTTAACGATCATTTTAGCTCTGGCGCTCACCAGCCTGCTGCTGGGCGCGACGGTTTACGCTCAGGAAGCGACCCCCGAAGCGACCGCCGAACCGGCCCCGCCACCGTACTGCACCGAAGAAATCAAAGCGGAAATGGCCGCGCAGGACATCTATATCCCGGTTATTTCCAAGGGCTTCCAGCACCAGTTCTGGCAGGCCGTGAAAGCCGGCGCGGAAAAGGCGGCTGAAGACTGCGGCGTGACCATCACCTTTGAAGGCCCGGAAACCGAAGCGATGGTGGACAAGCAGATTGAAATGCTCCAGACCGCGCTGGATAAGAAACCAGCGGCGCTGGTGTTTGCCGCGCTGGACAGCAAGGCTGCTATCCCGCTGCTGGAAGACGCGCAGAAAGCCGGTATCCCGGTGATCGCGTTCGACTCTGGCGTGGACAGCGACATCCCGCTGACGACTGCCGCGACGGACAACGTGGCGGCTGCGGCGCTGGCGGCTGACAAGATGGCTGAACTGATCGGCGGCGCGGGCGAAGTGGCGATCATCGCGCACGACCAGACCAGCCGCACCGGCATTGACCGCGTGGCTGGCTTCACCGACCGGATTGCGGAAGAATACCCTGACATTACCATTGTTGATACCCAGTACGGGGCGGGCGATCAGCTTCGCTCAACCGACCTGGCGAAGGCCATCATCCTGGCGCACCCGAATCTGAAGGGTTTCTTTGGCGCAAACGAAGGCTCGATCATCGGCGTGCTGAATGCTGTGACCGAACTGGGCAAAGAAGGCGAAATTGTGGTCATCGGCTACGACTCCGGCAAGCAGCAGATTGACGCCATCATCAGCGGCGTTGAAGCCGGCGCGATCACGCAGGACCCGATCGGCATTGGTTACAAGTCGGTTGAGGCAGCAGTGAAGGCGCTGCGCGGCGAAGAACTGGACCCGACGATTGATACCGGTTTCCACTGGTTCGATGCCAGCACCATTGACTCCGAGGTTATTGCGCCGCTGCTGTACGAATAAATCATCAGCAGTCCGCTAAAAAAGAGGCTGTCCTCGTTAAGGGGACAGCCTCTTTTGATTTCGGGCGAATGAGGTAGGGGCAGACTGGCAGGATTACACCAGTTGCGGGGTAGGCTGCGCCAGCCCGGCCTCCGTCACAAGGCGCGGGACAATTTCTTCCCAGTTGACGGCCATCAGATGAATGCCATGCACGCCCTGTTTCTGTTTGATCGCCTCGATTAATTCCAGCGCAATCGTCACACCTTCTTCCGCCGCGCCATCGCCGGCGGCTTCCAGCCGTTTCATGATCGGCTGTGGAATGGTGATGCCGGGTACATGGTCGTTCATGTGCTGCGCCATCTTCAGGCTTTTGATGGGGGCCACGCCGACGAGAATGAATACCTTGTCCAGCACACCGCGTTTGGCAAGTTCGTTCAGCCAGATTTCCAGCCCGTCGGGGTCGTAGACGCAGTTGGTCTGAAAGAACTGCGCACCCGCGTTGATCTTCTTATGCTCGCGGATCGCTTGGAACTGCGGTTCGGAGGCAAAGGGTGAGGCTGCCGCGCCCAGGAACAACTTCGGCGGATTCTTCATGGTGCGTTTGTCAAGGAACTTCCCTTCGTCACGCATCCGGCGCAGAATCCACAACATCTGTACCGAGTCCAGGTCGTTCACATCCGACCGGCCATAGGGTGCTGCGCCCATACGGCTGTGGTCGCCGGACAGGCACAGCGCGTTACGAATGCCCAGCGCGCTCGCGCCGATGACTTCCGACTGCAAGCCCATACGGGTGCGGTCGCGGGCGGCGATTTGCAGCACCGGCTCGACGCCCTGCTGCACGGCAATCGCGCTGCACGCCAGGCTGGACATACGCGGCATGGCCGAAGCGTTGTCGGTGAAGTTTACCGCCGCCACATAAGGCTTGAGCAACTGCATGTTGCGGATGAGTTTGTCGGTTGCCGTGCTGAGCGGTGGGCCGATTTCCGCCGTCACCGTGAATTCGCCAGCACGCAGGCGGCGTTCCAGTTCGGAGAGCGGTTCGGTGTAAGCCGGCGCGTGGTACTTCGCATCACCTTCCCACCAGTCTGGCTGGCGAATCGGGGTGAAGATCGAGTCCCAGGTCTGGGCGCGTCTGGCCGGCTCGCGCGAGGTTAACCCGCTGGCGACCGACTTAAACCCCAATGTTTTCATCTGGCGGTAGACATCGCCCCAGGTTTCCGTGCCCACTTTATCCCAGTCCAGCGGCGGCAGGACTTCCAGCAGCTTTTCCTCGCGCCCCATCTTAAACGAGCGGTCGTATATGCGGTACCAGATGCACGGGCGGGTTTCATCCACGTAGCAGTGTTCGGCCATCGAACCACCGCACGGGCCGTTTCGCAGCCCTTTGGGACATTCCATTGGGCAGATAAACGCTGTTTCCTGCAACAGACAGTTCCCACACATCCGGCAGCCAAACAACGGCCCCTTAACGGCGCGTTCCAACTGCGCCAGCAGACGGCGGCCTAAAGGTTCACGTTTGAAGGGATAAAAGGGCGGCTGCCAGCGCCGACCGGGGGTAAAGATGGGCATACCAGTAATCCTCACACTCGAACATCCAGTCCACACTGTTATTTATTGTAAGCTAAGTGGCCTGCTCCTGCATGGACGAAAGTGTGCGATAGGCCTGGATATATGTCATGGCCCACTCGTCGCGGCCTAACATCAAGTCGGCGGCGCGCACGGCCAGCGCGTTTTTGACCGGGTTGCAGATCGGCGCGTTCACTCCGGCAGTGATCAACTGAGCCAGGAAGACCGTGTTCAGCAGTTCGCGGTTGGGCATTCCGTGAGAGGCGTTACTGGCGCCGACGGTCATGTTGCAGCCCAGCCTGTCGCGCAGCAGGCGCGCCGTTTCCAGCGTGACCAGCCCGGCGCGGTGATCGGAGCCGACCGTCAGCACCAGCGGATCAAAGATCAGGCTTTCAATGCCGATGCCGAGTTTCGCGGCGCGTTCGAGAATTTTTTCCGCCACATGCAGCCGGTCTTCCGGTGTGGCGGGAATGCCATCGTCATCCATACACAGGGCGATGACCGCCGCGCCATATTCTGCCACCACCGGCAGCACCGATGACAGGCGCGCTTCTTCGCCATTGACGGAGTTGACCAGAGCGCGCCCCTGAGCAGCTTTCAGAGCAGCGGCCAGGGCCTGTGGATTGGGGGAGTCAATACATACCGGCACATCTGCCGTCGCCTGCACCAGCTTAACGGCTTCCGGCAGCCACTTCACTTCGTCCACCCCCGCCGCGCCGACGTTCACGTCCAGCACGCCTGCGCCGGCTGTGACCTGGGCCTGAACATCACGGGGGATACGGCTCAAGTCTCCGGCCTGGAGTTCGGCACTGAAGACTTTGCGTCCGGTAGGATTAATACGTTCGCCAATCATGACAGTTGGCAGGTCAACGCCAATGGTAACAACGGCGCCAGGCCCGCGTAGTTCGGTTTGCATAGTTGAATCACCCTTGTTTGAATGAAGCTGTTTCTGTAGGGACACGCGCTGCGGCGCATCCCTACAGAAAATAATAACAGGGATTTATCGGAGAGTCGCTTAACGCACACCTAACAGGAGTTCGATGGTTAACTGGTCAAGATGCTCGTAGGGCAGGCGGCGCGCGCTCAGGGCGGCGCGGTCGAACGACAGCGCCCGCAGCCTGGCCGCCGTATCGCGGCTGTAGCCCTGCGCCAGAAATGCATAGGCGCCATCATCGGCAGTGACTTCCTGCAAGAGCGCCTGGATTTCGGCATCCTCGTTAAAACGCCGGGCTTTCTCTTTGAGGATCAGATACGTGCGCATACACCCGCGCGCGAATGCCTTCACATCCTCATAATCGGCGCTGCGGTAGGCGTGGGCGTCATAATGGCGGCTGCCCTGATAGCCAACATCTTCCAGGAATTTAACCAGGAAAAACGCCTGCTTGAGCATGACCGATCCGAAGCGCAGGTCCTGGTCGTAGCGCCCGAAAAGCTGGTCGTTCAGGTCAATATGGAACAGCTTGCCAGCATCCCAGGCCTGGGCAACAGCGTGCATGAAGTTCAGGCCGGCCATATGTTCGTGGGCGACTTCAGGGTTCAGGCCAACCATGTCGGGATGATCCAGCGTGGTGATGAAACCCAGCATCGCGCCGACAGACGGCAGGTAGAGATCGCTGCGCGGCTCGTTGGGTTTTGGCTCCAGCGCGAATTTCAGATCATAACCCTGATCGAGCACGTACTCGCACAGGAAGTTGAGCGCATCGCGGAACCATTTGGCGGCGTCCAGCGGGTTCTTGCTGGCGTCAGTTTCCGTGCCCTCGCGTCCACCCCAGAAAACGTAGACCTTCGCGCCCAATTCCGCGCCCAGATCAATCGCGTTCATGGTCTTTTGCAGGGCATAGGCGCGCACGTTGGGGTCATTGGAGGTAAACGCGCCGTCCTTAAAGACCGGATCGGTGAACAGGTTGGTAGTCGCCATCGGCACAACCAGGCCGGTATCGGCCAATGCCTGTTTGAAGTCTTTCACGATCTGGTCACGCTCGGCAGGGGTGGCGTCAATCGGCACCAGATCGTTGTCGTGGAAATTGACGCCATACGCGCCGACTTCGCCCAGCAGGCGCACCAGTTCGACGGGTGACAGGCGCGCGCGCGTCGGTTCGCCAAACGGGTCACGCCCGATGCTGCCGACGGTCCACAGGCCAAAGGTAAATTTATGTTCGGGTTTCGGTGTGTAGTTATCCATGAGTTATTCCTTTAATTGGCAGCATGGCGCGCCAGTCAATACGGCGGCTGGCGCGCATCTTCCCGCTTAGTGAACGCCTACGAGTTCTTTCGCCTTACGAACGGCGGCGCTGGCATCCGGCGCGTAGCCGTCCGCGCCGATCTGATCGGCAAACGCCTGGGTCACCCCGGCGCCGCCGATCAGGATTTTCACCTGATCGCGCACGCCAGCATCTTCCAGCGCCTTGATAATCTTACCCATCATCGGCATGGTGGTCGTCAGCAGGGCTGACATGCCGACCAACTGCGGCTGGTTGTCCTGAATTGCCTTGATAAACTTATCGGCGGATACGTCCGGGCCGAGGTCAATCACGTTGAAGCCCGCGCCTTCCCACATCATTGCCACCAGATTCTTGCCAATGTCGTGCAGGTCGCCCTTCACCGTGCCAATGATCGCTTTGGCTACTGGCTCGATGCCGGATTCGATCAGCTTCGGGCGCAGGACTTTCATGACCCCCTGCGTACCAATCGCGGCGGCCATCATTTCCGGCAGGAAGTACTCGCCGCACTCGAACTTGCTGCCAACCACCTGCATAGCGGGCATGACCACTTCGGTGATGATCACGCCGGGGTTAATGCCCGCATCCAGCGCGCGGCGCGCCTTATCCAGCGCGACCGGCGGGTTGCCGTTGATGATCGCATCCTTGAGTTCATTCAGCACCGGCGCTAACGGCTGATCTTCCTTAAACAAGGCGGCGGCTTCTTCGGGCGTCAGGGCGCGGCCTGCCATCGAGTCCGGGCTGGTGTTAAAGGTCACCGGACGGGCGGGCGCTTCAGGATAATCTTTCCAGTAGTCGGCGGGGCGGCGGCCTGGGGCGTTGTCCGCCTCATATTTCCCGTATTCCTGCAGGGCTTCCCACATCGCCATGATGTTTTCCGGCGGTACGTTCGACTGAATGTTATGCACCGTCGCCGCGACGAACCCGCCCTCCGGCGCGAAATCGTCAATCCGCCGGCGCACTTCATCGCGCACCTGCTGCGGCGTGCCGTCGGTGAACACCCCCTGGGTATCCACCAGCCCGCCCCAGAACGTGATGTCTTTGCCAAAGTCCTGTTTGAGCGCCTTTGACTCCATCCCCTTCGCGCTGACCTGAACCGGGTTGATGATGTCGAAGCCGATGTCTACCAGATCGGGGAGGATGTCGCGGATCGCACCGCAGCAGTGATAGAACACTTTGGCATTGCTGCGCGCTTTGATGAAGTCCACAATCTTTTTATGGCGCGGCTTGATGAGCTTACGGTAGACCTCCGGGCTGATGAGCAGGCCGAACTGCCCGGCCACGTCGTCGGCTTCCTGCACCACATCGGCATACTGGCCGACCATCGGCAGCGCCACTTCCCAGTATTGCAGCTTCAGGTCAACGATCTTATCCATCAGATACGTGACCCATTCCACGTTGTTGACGAGGTCAGGGTAGACTTTGCCGTAACCGCGTGTCCAGCAGGTGAGTTCAAAGAAACCCGCCGCCAGCCCACCCAGAATGACCGGCTCGCCCATGTCTTCGGCGACGTAACGGGCGCGTTCCGCCAGCCCTTCAAAGCGCGCCGGGTCAACCGGATCGGGCCAGGGGAAGTTCCTAATGTCGTCAATGCTGGTGGCATTCATCAAGGGATGGTCAAACATATCGTAGAAGAAACCGCCGTCTTTGGGCTTGCGCCAGCCGACCTTCCATTCATCGTGAAAGAAATCGTAACCGGGCAGGTCGGTTGTGTTAATGACGATTTTGAAGGTGGCGGATGAACGGGGCGCGACGTTGCGAATATCGGCGCCGAGTTTCTGGCGCACATCTTCGTCCACGACGGCGATCTGCTGGAAGATGTCCATCACTTCGATGTCTTTTTCCGGCAGGCCGAGGTACTGGCGCAGACGTTTGTAGGCATTGACGTGGATGCTGGTCAACACCGTACCGCCCAGATCAAACGGGATGCGGTCAGGTTCTTTATGATTTAAGGCAGTGAGTAAACGTTGGCGGGAATTCATCGAAAAAACTCCATTTGCTAGGAACTTTTGGGGGGCTGCAAGGCCGTTTTCACGGCGGCAGCAATTTTCGCGGCGGCGCGCCGCATGTGATCGTGTCCAGCATCGGCGGTCGCCAGTCGCGGATCGTCAAAATCGTGAACGGTACGTTCCGGCGTGGGCTGCCCGGAAAAGGTCAGATAATCCACAATTGCAAAGTCCGCGTTTTTCAGTGGTTCGGGCAGGGCGGGCAGGTTGTCCAGTTTCACAGTCTCCGGCGCAATCGCCAGCATGACCGCTGTTTCAATGCGTGAGGCGTGGCCGACCGCCATCACGCCGGTGTCATCAGCTACAAACGGCAGTTCGACCAGCACACGCGCCTGTCCGGCGGCGTTAAATTCCGCCGCGAGGCGTTTCAATGTTTCAAGCTGGTTGGTCGCGCCGTGACCGCTGACAGCGACAATCACCTTAAACCCCATCCGGGTGATCAGCCGGAACTGCTCGCGGATGACAATGGCAAAGGCTTCTTCGGCGGCGTAAGGACTGGGCAGACTGTTAGCGGGGAAGTCCATACCAACGATGTAGGTGTCCCGTTCAAAACCGAGCGCGTCCAGCAGTTCGGTGTCGCGTTCGCGCTCCGTGCCAAAATACTGAGTGGGCCACACCAGCCCGCCGCTCTCGTCCGCCGCCAGCCGGCACACGGTTTCGGCGTTGAACGCATCCACGCCGAGCGGCAGGTGCGGGCCGTGCCATTCCAGCAAACCCAGCGGCAGATAGGCAGCCGGCGTCTGCCGCAGCTCCTGCAAAATTTCCTCAGGCCGAAGGTACTGCATCTGGCGGGTTTTCATCCACTGATCTCCGTTCTGGCAAGCAAGCGTTCGTGATCCTGCGCCAGCACACGCAATTCAACCATCTGCGCCTGTGGCAGTCTGGGCAGCACACGGTCAATTCGGACTACGCCGAAGGGATCAACCCTGCCGCGTGTCTGCGCTTCCAACATCTGCCCGCTGCCGTCCAGCCATAACAGACGGAGTTCGCCCGCGTCAAAGCTGCCGAACTGCCCGGTAAGCTGAATATAATCACCCGACGGATGGGCGATCAGCGGCTCTACGACAATACCCGCTTCGGTTACGTCCAGCGCCATGCCGCCCGCGCGACACGTCCCCCATTCGATGCCGAAACTGGCGCTTGTGCCGGGTTCAATTGTAAAGAATGGGCTGAGGACTTCGGTTTCCATCAGGTAAATGCCGCTGCCAGCGTAATCCAGGTTGCCAACCTGCCCCGCGCCAACCGTCCAGACTTCGACGCTTGCGCCGCCGTCAGGATAGGGCGCACCGGGAACGTAGGATAACCGTTCGGCAAAATTGTAACCCTGGGCAGTGTTGCTGAAGGCAATCCACCCGGCGATTGAATCCAGGCCAACTTTACCAATCTGCCACAGATAGGGGGCGGCGAACAAACCAGTCTGCGGGTCAACCTGCCACTGGGGGTTATCGTCCGCGCCAAACATGACGTTGAAGCCGCGCGGGAAGACGCTGCCGGGATTGACCGGCGTGGTGACGATGCAGCCGGGTTCATGGGTCAGCGAGCCATCGGGCTGGCGGCGTTCGGCGCGAAGCTGCGCTACATCCCAGATGCTCCAGCGTATCGGGCGATCCTTAATATTTTTAAAGGTGATGTCCAACTGCACGCGGCTGCTGCCCTGGTGCAGCGCCAGCCGCCGCGTAATCTGCACGCCGGTGCGCGGGTCGGGCGGGCTGGTCATCTGCACGACCGCCATGTTGCCATCGGCGCGCAGGTCGTCCAGCGTGTAACGCCCGCTGTCCAGCACCGGGTCGGGCGGGCCATGCCACTGGTCATCGCTGTCCCAGCCCTGTGGCGACGGCCAGCTTTTATCACCGCCGTAGTTTTTCCAGGCCGCTAACGAACCGTCGCCCTGATGTTCTTCGGGCGAAAATAACTGACCGGTCAGCGTGGGGTCAACGAAAAAGAAGGGATACGGCCCCAGATCATAAGCCATGACTCGCCCGCCGATGTCCGGCACGGCGACCAGACGCACGATGCCATTGTCCAGGGTGCAGGCATTCCAACCGCGAAACGTCCCGCGTGATACGGTGCAGGGGGCGGTCATGTAGCGGCTCCTGCCGGGCTAAAATCGTCCTGCACGCCGGTGGCATAGGCCATCAGTCGTTCTTCGGTCGCCTCGGCGTGGTTGAGGATGCCGGTGATACGCCCTTCGTGCATTACCACGATGCGGTGCGCCAGCGCCAGCACTTCCGGCAGCTCAGATGAAATCAGCACGATGCCCACACCTTCCCGTGCCAGCCGGCGTACCAGTTCGTAGATTTCGGCTTTCGCGCCGACATCCACACCGTGTGTGGGTTCGTCCAGAATCAGCAGTTTGGGGTTGGTCGCCAGCCAGCGCGCCAGCACGGTTTTCTGCTGGTTGCCGCCGCTGAGGCTGCTCACCGGCGAGAATACCGACGGCAGGCGTATATCCAGTTTCCGCACAAAGTCGTTGACGAGGGTACTCTCCCGGCGTTCGTTGATGTTCCCGGCACGAGTCATGTAGGGAAGCTGTGCCATCGAAACATTGTGCATGATCTGCATCCCCATGAACAGGCTGAGGACTTTCCGATCTTCCTGCACCATTGCGATGCCATGTTTGATGGCGTCTGTCGGAGATTTGAAACGGATGGGACGGCCTTCGAAATGGATTTCCCCGGAGGTAAAATGATCAGCGCCAAAAATTGTCCGCAGCACTTCGCTGCGGCCCGCGCCAATAAGACCGGAGAACGCCACGATTTCGCCTTTGTGTACGTCGAATGTCACGTCGCGGAAACCATGTCCGGTCAGCCCACGCACTTCCAGGACTGGCTCGCCCAGATGTTCTGGAACGGAGAGCGCGCTGCGATCAAGCTCACGCCCGACCATCATATTGATGACGGTGTCTTCAGTGGCGTCCTGCGCGTGTACGGTGCCAACATACATACCGTCGCGAAAGACCGTAATCCGGTCAGCGATACGCAGGACTTCTTCAATTTTGTGAGACACGTAGATAATCGCGATGCCACGCGCCTTGAGCGTGCGGATAAGCTCAAACAGCCGCTCGGTTTCGGCATCGGACAGCGACGAATTGGGTTCGTCCATGATGATCAGATGGGCATTGGCGGTCAGCGCGCGGGCGATTTCGATCATCTGCCGCTGAGAAATCGGCAGGTCTTTGACCATCGCGTGAGGATCGGCGTGGAGGTCTACCAGCGCCAGCGCGTCGTGGGTGCGGCGTTCCAGATCACTCCAGTTAATCAGCCCGTACCGGCTGCTCAGGCGGTTCATGAACAGGTTTTCCATCACGGTCAGCGACGGCATCATGGAAAGTTCCTGATGGATGATGGCAATACCGGCGGTCTGCGCCTCTGCCGGGGTATTGTACACCACCTCCCGGCCTTCGAAAAAGATGCGCCCACCATCACGTGGGACAATGCCACCTAACACCTTAATCAGCGTGGATTTACCCGCGCCATTTTCGCCTACCAGCGCATGAACCTCACCATAGTTGAGGTCGAACTGCACCTTGTTCAGCGCATGAACGCCGCCGTCGCGTTTGGAAATGCCGTCAACGTTGAGTATCTGCTGATCGTGCTGCGCCATAAAACAGCCCTTTTAATCCGGTCATAAATAACATTTGTTGAGGGTAGGGGCAGGTTTACAAACCCGCCCCTACGGACTTCTATTTCATTTACTGCGGCGGCGCCCAGTAGTCGCTGATGTTGTCCTTGGTGACAACGGCGGCCTCGGTGACGAGACGGGCGCAGGGCGGCACGACACCCCCGACGAGGTAGTTGAACAGCCGGACGGCGGGGTCATGACCCTGAGCGTAAGGGTTCTGGCCGATGGTGGCGTAGATGACACCCTTCTGGACGTACTCCATCGTCTCATCCACGAAGTCGAAGGAGACGACCTGCACCTCACCGGTCTTGCCAGCGTCCTCGACGGCAGCGGCAGCACCGAACGGGCCACCAGCGGTGACGTAGATGCCCTTCAGGTCAGGGTTGGCAACCATGAAGTCCTGGGCCTGCGTGAAGGCGATGTCACCCTGATCGGTGTTCTCGACCTCACCGACGACCTCGATGTTGGGGTACTCGGCGGCCAGGGTGTCCACGAAGCCGGTGCGGCGCAGTTCGTGGGCTTCGACGGCGAAGAAACCGGTGATGATGGCGACCTTGCCCTCACCGCCAATGGCCTCGGCCATCGCACGGGCAGCGGTCTGGCCTTGCAGGTACAGGTCAGCCCCGACGAAGAACAGGCGCTTGTTGACCGCGTCGGTCTCACTGTTGAAGGTGGCGACGGGGATGCCAGCCTCGACGGCGGCATCAATGAACGGCGCGACACCGGCGTCACCGGCGATGGTGGCAATCGCGTCGTAGCCCTGCGCGACGGCGGCTTCGATGCCCGGCGCGAAGTTGTCGGCGGTGTGGGTCTCACCTGGAATGATCCAGTCCACCGTCACGTTGTAGGGCGCGAGTTCCGCCGCCGCTGCCAGCGTGCCTTCCTTGACCGGGATCCAGAACGGGTTGTTCTCCAGCCCTAGTACCGCGATCTTCAGCGGTTCGGCGGGCATCTGGTCAACCGGCTTCACCGTGCTCTCGTCTTCCGGCTGGCACTGCGACGCGAACCACTCCGGGCTGTCCGGGGT
>JARKOK010000098.1 GCA_029975765.1 Aggregatilineales bacterium | reverse complement strand
GGGCGTAAGGCGTTCCAGCGCCCGATGGCCGAAGGTGTGGCGCTGCTCAACGCCATTCAGGATGTGTACCTGTGTGAAGATGTGACCGTGGCGTAAGCCGGCTGATGGTAAGCTTGCCCCTGACTGTAAAACAGTCAGGGGCTTTTTGTTTGAAAGGTTTCGATCACTCAGCCACAGGAAGCGGCAAAGCCCGCGTTTGACCACACCGGCGGCAGGTTGCCGATGTCCTCATCCAGCAGCGTGACCGTCTGCGACGGCAGATCCACCAGCGCGAGGGCGTATTCCGACCGCAGCGCCAGCCAGCGCCCGTCCGGGCTGAAACGCGGGTAATCGGCATACGTCAGGCCGAGGCCGTCCAGATACAGCCTGGCATCGGCGTCACCATTGCCCACCAACGGAATCGTCCACAGCCGGTTGTCGCTGATGTCGTCGCGCCAGTCGCGCACCGCGCCCAGGATGGCGGTGCTGTCCGGCAGCCAGATGGCATCCAGAATGAGACTCCACTCAAAATTGAGCTGTGTCGGGATCGCGCCCGGCTCGCTGGCGATCATCCAGAACAGATCGTTGCCGGGGCTGGGGGAATAGATAAAGCTGACCAGATCACCATCGGGACTCCAGCGCGGGGCACGGGCGCTGCCGGTGGGGAAGGTCGTCAGCGCATATTTGCTCGTACCGTCGTAGCTGACCACCCATACGTCGGCCTCGCGCAGCAGCGGCGTGAACTGGCCCGCCGGGGTGGGCGCGGCGGTCGAGTAGATGTCCGCGCCGGGGACACGCTCGGTATACGAAATGTACGCCAGCCAGCGGCCATCCGGCGACCATTCCGGTTCGTGTTCGTCGCCGGTTACACTGTAAAAGGCCGGCGCGCCGCCTTCAGGCGGTATCCAGGCGATGCGGTGGTCGCGCACGCCGTTCACATCCGGCGTGCCTTCGATCAGCACCAGCGCGATGCGTGTGCCGTCCGGCGACCAGCGCGGCGACCATACCCCCCAGGTGCCGTCGGGCGCGGCGGCGTACTGCACCAGTTCGCGGGGATCGCTGCCGTCCAGCCGCGCGCTGTACAGCCGCGCGAGACTGCCGCCGCGTGTGAACAGGAGGCGGCAGCCATCCGGCGAAAAGCCCCAGATGGTATGCCAGCCCTCGCCAAAACTGAGGGCGCGGCGGTCGCCGGTCGTCACATCATACAGGATGATGGCATCCTGCGCGGCGGTCGTGAACGCCAGCAGCGGGCCGGACGCTTCCTGAGCGCGAGCCGGAATGACGAACAGCGTAACCAGGAGACAGAGGGCAAAAAGACGATGGCGCATGGTGGGATGTACAGGGATCGGTAAATACATGACCAACACAGGCAGGGACACGACCGGTCGTGTCCCTGCGCTTTACAACCTGACTGGCACGCTACCGCGTGATCGGAATGGCGGCGTTGGCCGTATTACGGATGCTGGCGAGATTGCCCGGAATCCAGCCGTTGACCAGCACGCCGTCGCAGGTGGCCTGAATCTGGTAGAACGACGAATCGCCGTTGCGCCCGACCACGTAATATTCCTGATTATTGTCAATGGAACACAGCGGCAGCGAGGCGGTATCCGGCGCGCTGTACAGCAGTTGGTTGAGGTGGACGAACACACGCGGCGTGGTGATTTCGCCCAGCGTGGGCACAACCGGCACGCCGCTGGCATCACCCCGCAGGATCAGAAACTCGCCCTTGACCCAGCCAACGATGCTGCCAACCTGCACGTACCACCACGAATAATCCTTGTTGCGTCCCAGCGGAATCAGTTCCGTGCCGCCGTCCACGATGCCGATCAGCGTATACTGCGGGCCGTCGCCGCTGCGAACCGAGAGGTTATCCGTATTCACAATGAAATGCGCCGGCATCGCCCGCACGTCGGCGGGGTCATTCTTCGGGCGCGGCGGCACTTCGTTTAGGGCCACGCCGGGCGAGGTCGAACCGGCGGGCACCGAACCCTGATGAAAGCCTAAAACCAGCAGGTCGCCATCTACCACGTACACGCCGGATGGCAGCACATTGTAGGCCGGCAGGTCATCACACTGGCCGACGGCCATCACGATCAGACTGGCGTCAAAGTTGTTGCCGGCGCTGCTGACCACCCGCAGCACCAGCGGGTTATACTCCGGCGCGCGCGTCCACTTCACCTGCGGGCTGCCCACCCACGATACCGTACCGCCGACAAAGAAGCTGTCTTCGACCGGCTCATAAATCACGTTGCCCGCGCCGTCGGTAACGCTGACGGTGAAGGCTTCGCGGTGGCTGCGGGTGTTATCACGGCTCAGCCGGATGCTGCCGCCGGTGCCGGTGAAGCCGTCGCAATCCAGATCGAAGGTCGCGCTCTGGTCGTCAGCAGCCTGAACCGGCAGCAGGCTGAGAGCGAATAACACGATGAGGAACACGAGCCATACACGTCGTACCATCGGGGTTGCTCCCTTCCAAATTTCGATAAGATCATCTTTGACTCAATCATAACCATCTCTACGTTTTTAGCAATTAACCGAAGCGTAGAGCAGTCGTAGGATTTTAATTGTGCTAACGGGAAAAACTGTGATATAGTATGAAATGTCTGGAACGTGAGATCCCCCACCTCACACCAGACAGGCTGCCCCGAATTTCCAGACGCCTCCGCATGGAGGCGTTTGGATTTCTAGTGGATGATGCGCTGCGGTACAACCCGGCAAATAGGTGACTGATCTGGAACACCTGTGCTATAATAATCGTATGTACGCAGAAATCGCGGTGGACGCGCCCGTCCAGAACACCTTTCACTATCACATCCCGGCGGCGCTGGCCGGCAAACTGGCGCCCGGCCATCTGGTGCAGGTTGCGTTTGGCACGGCCTTGCAGCATGGCATTGTGCTGGCGCTGCATGACACCAGTCCGATTGAACAGACCAAGCCGATTCACACCCTGCTCGATCCGCAGCCGGTGGTGACGCCGCAGCAGATCGAACTGGCACGTTGGATGAGCCAGGAATATCTCGCGCCGCTGGGGGCGTGTCTGTGGCTGATGCTGCCACCCGGTATGAGCGGCGAACGGGATGTGCGTGTCAGCCTGCGAGGGGATGACCCGGCGACGGATGACCCCACCGAACAGAAGATCATTTCGCTGTTGCAGCGGCGCGACGGCGCGATGACCGCCAGCCAGCTCGAACGGGCGCGGTCGCTGCGGGGCGAACACTGGCAGACGGCGGTCGAACGCCTGACGAAAGCCGGCGTCTTGAACACCGAACGGATTTTGAAACCGCCGCGCAACCGCCCGAAGATGGTGCAGACGGCGGCGCTGGCGATCAACCCGAATCACATTCCGCATGTCACCCGGCAGTTAGGGCGCGACTCGCGCCGGGCGGATATTCTGGAAGTGCTGGCCGCCATGCGCGCCGATAAACCAACGGTCGAACAGGTGTTGGCGGCGGCGGACGCCAGCAAGGGCGCGCTGGATAAACTGGCGGCGGACGGCCTGGTTACGCTGCACCGGGACGAACGTCCGGCACGGGTATCGCTGAATATCCCCCGCTATGAGGTGGACGCTAAACTGGTCGAACTGCGCCGGGGCGACAAAGACCTGCATGTGCTGAAGGTGCTGGCGCGTGAGTCCGAACCGATGGACGTGAGCTGGCTGTACGCGCAGACCGACACAAAGCTGGACGACCTCAAACGGCTGGAAGAAGCCGGGCTGATTATTCTGGGCGAAAAACAGACCTGGCGTGACTCGCTGGCGGAGCGCGATTTTATTCCGGCGGTGCCGCCGCAGTTAACGACCGAGCAGCGCCGGGCCTGGGCAGCGGTGGAGGGGGCGATAAAGGCGTGGAACCCCTCCCCCCGGCATTCGTTGACCCCACCCCCTGACCCCCTTCCAACCTCCCCCGCCAGCAGGGGAGGAGTCGGAGATGCGTCCGCTGCTTCCAATACTAGCAGCGTTAGTCACACGTCTCTTACTCCCTCCCCGTTGACGGGGAGGGCCGGGGTGGGGTCAAAAGAATATGGGCGGGAAGAGGGGTTCAAAAACGCCTTCCTCCTGCATGGTGTGACCGGCAGCGGCAAGACGGAAATTTACCTGCGCGCGATTGAACTGACGCTGGCGCAGGGACGGCAGGCCATCTTTCTGGTGCCGGAAATTGCGCTGACGGCACAGACCGTGCGGCGGGTGGCGGCGCGTTTTCCAGGACAGGTGGCCGTTGTCCACAGCGGCCTGAGTGAAGGCGAACGTTACGACACCTGGCGGCGCGCCCGCGAAGGGCTGTTCAGTGTGGTGGTCGGGGCGCGGTCGGCGCTGTTCACGCCGCTGCCGGATGTGGGGCTGGTTATCCTCGACGAGGAGCACGACGACAGTTACAAACAATCGCCGCCGGTCAGCCCACCGTATTATCACGCCCGCGCGGTTGCCGAAACGATGATGCGCCAGAACGACGGCGTATTGATTCTGGGCAGCGCCACGCCCGATCTCGACAGCGTCTACCGCGCCGGACGCGGTGACTTGCAGCTTTTGACGCTGCCGACGCGCATCATGGGGCATCGCGTTCGTATCCTGGAGCAGTCGGAACGCGAAGGTGTCGTGGCACGTTATTACCCGGTCAAAGCCTCCGACGCGCTGGCGATTGATCTGCCGCCGGTCAAAGTGGTGGACATGCGTGAAGAACTGAAAGCGGGCAATACCAGCATCTTCAGCCGCGAACTCCAGACGGCGCTGGCACAAACGCTGGAACGGCAGGAGCAGGCCGTCCTGTTCATCAACCGGCGCGGCGCAGCCACCTATGTGTTCTGCCGTGACTGCGGTTATGTCGCGCTGTGCCCGCGCTGTGAAACACCGCTGACCTATCACGCGCAGGGGGAGACGCTGCGCTGCCATCTGTGCGGTTATCAGGGGGCGCAGCCGTCGGCCTGCCCCAACTGCCAGTCGCCGCGTATCAAGTATTTTGGCGCGGGCACGCAGCAGGTTGAACACGCGCTGAAAGATCATTTCCCGCAGGCGCGGGTTCTTCGCTGGGATGCGGATACGGCCAACAACCCCGCCATGCACGAACTGTATTTGCAGCGGTTTATTGAACGGCAGGCGGATATTATGGTTGGTACGCAGATGGTGGCAAAGGGTTTAGACCTGCCGCTGGTAACATTGGTCGGCGTGGTCAGCGCCGACATGGGCCTGAACCTGCCCGACTTCCGCGCCTGCGAACGCACCTTTCAGGTCTTAACCCAGGTAGCCGGGCGCGCCGGACGCGGGCTGCTGGGTGGGCGCGTGGTGCTGCAAACCTACCA
>JARKOK010000095.1 GCA_029975765.1 Aggregatilineales bacterium | reverse complement strand
CTGACCGCTGCGAAAGCGTGCCATCACCCGGTCGCGCTGTACCTGATTCAGATCACCGTGCAGCGTTTCTGCCGGGTACGCCCGCGCGGTCAGGCGCTGCCCCAGCGTATCCACTTCCTGCTTGGTGCGGCAGAAAACGATGGCTGATGACGGCGTTTCGTAGTCGAGGATGCGGGCCAGCACCTCAAACTTGTCACGCCGCCCCACTTCATAATAGGTCTGGCGAATCTGTGGTACCGTCATCTGCGCGGCTTCAACCGTGATGCGCTGGGGGTCGCGCAGGTAACGCCGCGCCAGCTCAACAATCGGGCCGGGCATCGTCGCGGAAAACAGCGCCGTCTGGCGGTCTGCCGGTGTTTCTTTCAGAATGGTCTCAATGTCTTCGATGAAGCCCATATCCAGCATTTCGTCGGCTTCGTCCAGAATGACCGTATGCACCTGTGCCAGATCAAGCGTGCCGCGCCGGATATGGTCGAGCAGCCGCCCCGGCGTGCCAACCACCACCTGCACCCCGCGCCGTAAAGCGCCTAACTGGCGCTCAATTGGCTGGCCGCCGTATACCGGCAGCACGGAAGTGTGATGATATTTGCTGTAGGAATGAAAGGCTTCCGCCACCTGTACCGCCAGTTCGCGGGTCGGCGTGAGGACGAGCGCCTGAGGCGAGCGCATTTCCACATCCAGTCGTTCGATAATCGGCAGGGCGAAAGCCGCTGTTTTGCCCGTACCGGTCTGCGCCTGGGCGATCACGTCTGTATTGTTCAGCATCAGGTGAATCGTGCGCGCCTGAATCGGCGTTGGTTCTTCGTAACCCAGTTCGCTGATTGCTTTCAGGGTGGCTTCACTCAGGCCGAGTTCCGCAAAGGTCGAAACCATCGTTACCTGTCTCCATTCGTCATATTTGGACTGCGCCGATTGGGCGGCGGTGGTTGGTATAGTCCACTATTGTAAGGTTAACACCGGTTGTGTTGGAAGTCTCTATATCGTCGAGCGACGGGCAGTTTCCCAAGTTGGTTGTGGATTTCTATACTTTTCTGTGCAAAACTTAATACCACATCTGAAAAATATCGGCTGTATCCCGCGGGGGCAGGTTCGATATCGTCTCCTGCTTGCCGGATACAACCCTACATTCCTGACACAAATAGTTGAAACCTGTCGCGGTTGGTATGGAGCTTGATGCGATCACCCCCAAACTGGTTGAACAGGCGCTTAAGGCGCTGCGGTATGACGATGACCCACCCGATGCGGTAACAAACCTGGACTTTCTCACCGTTTATCGGACGCCGGTGGAGCGGATGTATGAATTCAACCGTTTTGTTACCGATACAGTGGGGCAGCGTTTAGCCCACTACCGCCGGCTGATGAACGTGCCGCCAGTCGAGGACATTTCGACCCGCGAACAGCTGCAAGCCGCGCTGGCCGCCGACTTTGCGCCGCAGAATGTCAACCTCGAAGCGTGGAGCGCACTGTATCACCGTTATATCGAAGCCGATTTTATGCTGGATGTTCATGAACTGGAAGCCGCTTCAGGACAGCATGAACGGCAGTTCCGCCGCCGTGTCGAGTCCGGTGTGCGGAAGCTGGTGCGCGTTTTGCGGGAAGCCGAACAGCGCGCGCATCAATCGAATCACGCGGCCTACTTACGTGCGGGCCTCAACAGCCCGGAATACCATCTGTTATATGGGGTGGATGGTCTGCGGGCGCAGCTTGTCCGGCAGCTTACGCAGGCCGGCGGCCCGTTATTTGTCAGCCTCGAAGGCATGGGTGGCATCGGTAAAACGGCGCTGGCCCGCGCGGCGGCGGAACTGCTGGCAGAACAGGCCGGGCTGGCAGGGCTGATCTGGATCAGCGCGCGGTCGGAGAAACTGACCGCCGCTGGTATAGAACCGCTGGACGAAGCCGCGCAGTCCCTGACGGATGTGGTCAATCAATTGTGGCAAAAACTGGGTCTGGGCAGTGTAGACAGCCTCAGTACGGATGAAAAGCTGCTCCGGTTAGCGCCGATACTGGCGAACACCCGCTATCTGGTGGTGATTGACAATCTGGAAACGGTGGCTGACAGCCAACTGCTCATCCCCAGATTACACGCGCTGGCCGGGGCGTCCCGCTTTCTGATCACCAGCCGCGAAAGCCTGAGCGCGTTTGGTTTTGTCGAAACGTATCGCGTGCCGGAACTTTCGCCGGAGGACAGTGCGGCGCTGCTTACCGCCGAAACCGAGCGTCTCAGCCAGGGTGCGGTAGCCCTGGAGCGCGCCGATCTCGACCGGATATACGACACGGTGGGCGGCGTGCCGCTGGCGCTTAAACTGGTAGCGGCGCAGGCGGTGGTCATGCCGGTTGACCGCTGCCTGGACGGCCTGCGACCATCCGGGCGCAGGCCGGAGGCGTTATTTGAGTATATTTACCGTCACACCTGGCGGCTGTTGAGTGATCCGGCCCGGCGGCTGCTGTTTGCCATCCACGATACGATTACGCCGGATGGCGCGCGGCTGCGCTGGCTGAACCAGATGGGGGCAGGCGCCGGCCTGTCAGCCGATGAGTTTGCCGGGGCGTTGGCCGAACTGCATCGTTACTCGCTGCTGGAAATCAGCAGCGCCCCGGATGACCGTTATTACCGCCTGCACCGGCTGACCATCATGTTTTTGCGGAATGAGTTCACACACGGCGCATGACGACTCACTGCGAACCCCGTCCTTTGGATGCCGACTGGTCGGCCTATCGCGCTCAGGGCACCGCGCTGTATACGGCGATCACTACCGGGCGCGGGCGGCTGCTGGCCGCGATTGATCTGGCGCGGGCGCTGCAACAGCAGCCGTTGGAATTGAAACAGGAACTGCCCGGCCTGCTGCTGCTGCTTGAAAGCGCGCGTGGGGTGCCGGATCTGCGTGAGCCTGCCGTGCAGTTGGCGGGGGTGCTTGAACCCTGGCTGGATCGGATGGAGAACTGGTCGCGCTGGGAGATGGTCATCCGGTATGTGGCCGGCGCTGCCGCGCAACTGGGACTGGCGGAGTACCATGTGCGGTTTCTGGTCAAGCTGTCACGCATTCTGCTGCATACCGGGCGCGTGGATGAAGCCTCGCAGGTGGTGACGGCAGCACTGGACGCCGCGCATCAGGCGGCCAGCGCCGTCGCGCTGGCAAAAACCACCACTGCCGCCGTTGAAATTGCGCTGGTGCGCCCCGGTCTGGAACGCGCGCGGGTGATTGTGACCGAAACACAGGCTGACCCGCTGATTCAGAATGCGTCCGGTGTGGCGCAGGCCGCCGCGATGAGTTATCTGGATGTCTCGCTGGCGGTTATCTTACGGCAGAGTGGATCACTCGATGAGGCCGTCGGTTTGCTGAACCGGACTGTACGCCGCCTGGAGTTATTCCCCGACGCTGACCCCTATCTGCGAGCAACCGCCTTTCGGGTTCGTGGGGTGTTCGAATGGTCAAAAGGATTGACCGGGGCGGCACTGCATGATCTGCGGCAGGCGGCTCGTCTGTTTACCCATCTGGGTGATCATTTCGGTCTGGCGATGGCTTTTGCCAATCTGGGGCTGGTCTATCGCAGCATTGGCCGACTAGATGCGTCGGAAACGGCCACACGCTCGGCGATCAGCGCCGCCCGGCAGTGGGATGCCCCCTGGCTGATGGCCCGCGAGATCGGTAATCTGGGGCTGGTCAGCCTGTTTCAGGGACGGCTGAAAGAAGCCGAGCGGCTGGTGAAACGGCATCTGCAACTGGCAGCGCGGCTGGATATTGTGACCGAAGTCGGGCGGGCGAAGGGTAATCTCGGAATCATTTACCTGCATCAGGGACGCTACAAGGCGGCGCGCACGCTGATGGAGTGGGATCGGGACGTAGCCGAAACGCACCATAAGCTGGAAGGGCTGGCGGTGGCCTGTGCCAATCTGAGCCGGTGTTACGCCAGTCTGGGCGAGCCGCATCTGGCCGAAGCCGAAGGTCGTCGGGCGCTGGCGCTGGCCGAACAGTTAGGTTCGGCTTCGATGCAGGTGATGGCGCTGCGGGCGCTGGCGGAAAGTTCGCCGCCGCCGCAGGCGCGGCAGCTGCTGGAGCAGGCTTATGCCCGCGCGGAAGGGATGCGGTTTGACCGGGCCGCCTGCCGGCTGGCGCTGGCCGCGCTGGACACAGACCCGGCGCGCCGGTTGCGGCTGTGGGATACGGGCCGGCGCCAGTTAATTCAGATGGGCGCGGCAATGTGGCTGGCCGGCCACACACCGGATTATCCGCCGCGCCTGCCAACACTGGTATAAAAAAACGGGGCGAACCTCGCTGGTTCGCCCCTATTCTGACAGACTATTGGTAAACCTCTTACCGGACTTACGGCGCGGCCATATGGAACAGCCGTGCCGCGCTGGGCGCGCTCACGTTGCCAGCCGCGTCTACCGCCCGAACCCGCCAGTAGTACACCCCGTTCGGCAGCGCCAGCGCATTCGGCACCGTGTAGCTGACAGTGGCGACCTGCGCGCCGCTGATGATCAGGCTGGTAAAGGCGCTGTCGGTCGCAATATCCACACGGTAGCGGTTCGCGCCGACCGAGGCCACCCAGGTCAGGGTCGGGGTGTTGTCTTTCAGGATGGCGTTGGTGTCCGGCGTTTTTAAGACCGGAACAGGCGGCGGCAGCGTGTCTACGGTCAGCGTCCTCGATGGTGTCCAGGCGCTGGGCGCGCCATAGGTGTTGATGGTGCGCGCGCGCCAGTAGTACTTACCATCCGGCAGAGCAGTCGTCACGGTAACATACGTCCCGTTGATACCTGACTGTGTAAACTCCGGCGAGAGGAACGTAGATACGTTATCCACCTGGACTTCGTAGGTGTACGGCGCGCCCAGCGTGCTGATCGTCGGCTTCCAGGTCAGCGTCGGCGTGTTATCGGTGACCGCGCCCAGATTAGCGGGCAGCAGCAGCACCGGGGCCGCCGGCAGCGGCGGCGTGATAATCAGCAGCCAGTAGCGTTCGGCAGGTACGCCGTTGACATTCACGCGCCAGTAGTAGCGGCCATGCGGCAGCGGCTGCGTCAGCAGGCAGGACAGTGCCAATGTATTCTGGCAGGACGCCGGTACCGGCATCAGATTGCTGAATCCGGTGTCGGTGGCGATTTGCAGCGTGTACCGGGTGCCGGTGGTCACCGTCATCCAGCTTAAGGTTGGCTTCTGGTTGGTTGAGCTGGCTCCGTTCGCTGGCGCTTTGAGGATGCTGACGATGATCGCGCGCGTGGTGGTGTATTCGCTGGCATTGTTGGCCGCGTCAAAGGCTTTGAGCCGCCAGTAGTAGGTGCCGTTCGGCAGCGCGCTGGCGTTCGGGACGGTATAGGTAGCCGTCGTCACGGTGGCGGCAGGGAACATCAGGGCGCTGAAGTCGCTGCTGGCCGAAATTTCGACAGTGTAACGCTTCGCGCCCGCCACCAGCGTCCAGGTGAACGTGGGTGTTGAGTCATTGGTGATGAATCCATCCACCGGCGTTTTGATGATCGGCGCGGCTGGCGCTATGGTATCCACCGTGAAGGTGCGCGCGGCGCTCCATGCACCCGGTACGCCCCACTTGTTCACCGCCCGGACGCGCCAGTAATACTGGCCGTTGTTGCTCAACGCCGGATTGACCGTCAGGGTCATCTGTGTATCAGTTTGTACACCGGTGTTATGCACAAAATCCGGGCTAGCGAAGGTGGATTGGTTGTCTATCTGAATGTCGTAGCTGTAGGGCAGCGCCGCCGTGCTGGCGGATTTATTCCATTTCAGCGTGGGCGTGGCGGTATTCAGGAAGGTGCCGGCCAGCGGCTCGACCAGCGTGGGCGCGGTCGGCGGCGGCTGCGTGACGATAAACTGCGCATAAATGGGCGTGGGATCACCGTTGACCTTCACCCGCCAGTAGTAAACACCATCGTCCAGCGGCTGTATCAGCGTGCAGGTGGTCGCGGTCGGCAGGCAGGTAGGTGGCAGCGGCACCGGTGTAAAGCCCGGCTGCGATGGCAGACTGGTGCCGACTTCCAGCGTATAGGCTGAACCGGGGATGCCCGGCCCCCAGGTGAACGTCGGCGTGGTGTCGGTCGTAAAGCTGCGATTGGCCGGCGTCTTGAGCAGATTGAGCGTGAACGATGGCACGATGCTCCAGGGGGTAAGCGGCTGGTTGGCGGCATTCAAAGCCCGCACGCGCCAGTAGTATACACGCTGGTTGAGCGGGTTGGCCGGGGTATGACTCGTGCCCGTTACCAGGATGGTGGTCGGCGCGCTGCTGAAATCGCTGGCCGTATCAATCTGAAGCTCATACGCTTTCGCGCCGGCGACTGCTGACCAGGAGAACGGCGGTTTAACGACCGTCACGGTGGACAGGTGCGCCGGCAGATTCGGCACGGGCGGCTGGATGCGGGTCGTCAGAGTGAAGGCCGCGCTGGCCGTCACCGTCGCGCCGTCGGTGACGGTGACGACGACGCTGCTGGTGTCCAGCACACCGGCAACCGGGTACAGCGTTACCGTGCGTTCGTACAGCGTGCCGCCAAAAACGATATTAGTGTCCGGCAGCAGCGCCGAATTCGACGAGGTGGCGCTCATCACCAGGTCGCGCGGATCGGTTTCGGCATCGTTCACGACGAAGATGATCGGGCCGACGACGGTTCCCGGCGCGACAAAAACATCGGCAATTGCGGAAATGGTCGGCGGGTTGTTGGTCGTCACCGTCAGCTTAAACGTATCGCTGGTGGTGTTGCTGTGGCCGTCGGTTACGCTCACGGTGATGTCCACCGTGCCCAACTGCCCGTTAACCGGCGTCACATTGATCGAGCGCGCGCTGCCCGCGCCGCCGAGTGTCAGGTGCGCCGCGTCGTTCGGCACGATGGCCGGATTTGACGATGACGCCGTAACAACCAGTTGTTCGGCTTTGGTCTGGATGTCACTCACGGTGAACGGTATCGGCCCGGTTGGGGTGTCTACCGTCGTGGCGCGGTCCAGAATGTCAGAGATCGTCGGCGGCGTGTTCGGCGTGACCGTTACGATGATGATTTTCCTGGCGACGGCATTGGCTTCGTCGCGCACTTCCAGCGTGATGCTGGCGGTGCCGGACTGCCCCGCGACCGGGACAATCTGGATGAAGCGGTTGCTGCCCGCGCCGCTCAGGACGAGGTTGGCCGGGTTGTTCGGCACCAGCGTCGTGTTGTCCGACGTGGCTGTGACAACCAGCAGGCTGGCCGGCGTTTGCGCGTCCTGCACGGTGAACGGCAGGTTGGGCGTGGCTTCGTCCAGCAGGAGCGTCTGGTTGCCTTCGTAGTAGAAGATTTCGGGCGGTGTATTGGCGACGACGGTCAGGAGGAAGGATTTACTGGTGGTGGCCGGCGTTTGCCCCGCCGGAACCTTATCCGTGACCGATACGGTGACCGTCGCCGTGCCGCTCTTGCCCGCCGCAGGCGTTAAGCTGATGGTGCGATCCGCGCCGCTGCCGCCCAGCACGATATTGGCGTTGGGAAGCAGTGTCTGGTTGTTTGAGACCGCCGCGACGACCAGTTGATCGGGTGCTGTCTGTACGTCGCCGACC
>JARKOK010000477.1 GCA_029975765.1 Aggregatilineales bacterium | reverse complement strand
TTTTTGTCCTGTTTCCACTGTTTTAAAGTTTCCTGGCTGTCAGCACTCAAACCCAATACCACCGCATTAGCTTCCTCAAAACGCGGAAACTCATCACGGAAGGCGCACGCCTGCGCATTACAGCCGCCCGTGTTGGCTTTCGGGAATACAAACACCACCACTTTCTGACCGCGATAATCACTTAACCGCACGGCCTTGCCGGCCTGATTCGGCAGTTCAAAGTCCGGCGCGGGCTGTCCAATCTGAGGCATACCCTGTCCTTTACCGTGATAATCGAACCCTAAGCCCTGCCACGATTATAGACGGCCCGGACGAAAGACTCGGTGAGAACTGGGTGAAAAACCGGACAAATGGCACGCCGGTAAATATCTGCTACAATCCGCCGCGTATGAGCCAAACCACTTTACTGTTTAACCGGCTGTCCGGGTTCGTCCGGCGGCCTGACCCCGGCGTGCTGCTGGCGCTGGCGCTGTCGGCCTTTGCGCTGTGGCCGCTGCTGTACCGTCCCGGCCTGCCCAACGGCAACGATGTGCTGTACCACACCTTTCGCGTGGCGGAGATGAGCCGCACATGGGAACACGGCGTGCTGTTCCCGCGCTGGGCGGAAACGTTTTACACCGGCTACGGCGCGCCGGTTTTCCACTATTACGCCAGCCTGTCGTACTATGTGACCAGCATGTTGATGCGGCTGTTCAGCCTTGACGCGCTCAACGTGCTGCGGCTGCTGATCGCGCTGTGCGTGCTGGGCGGCGCGGCGGGGATGTACACGTTTGCGCGGCAGCGCGGCGGGCCGTTGGGCGGCGTGATCGCGGCGCTGGCGTATACCTACAGCCCGTACCTGCTGTTCACCGAACCGTACTCACGCGGCGCCTACCCGGAGATGATGGCCTTCGCGCTGTTTCCCTGGGTGATGGCGCTGTACGGGCGCTTGCAGCGCACCGGCGGCGCGGCGGCGTTTGTCGCGGCGGCGGCCAGCAGCGCGGCGCTGATTATCACGCATAATCTGATGGCGCTGGTATTGACCGGTTTGCTGGCTGGCTGGCTGGTGTGGTCGCTGCTGGTAGAACTGTTAACCCCCCGAATTCAAGGGAGAGGGGAGGCAGCGCTCACCCCCGTAATGCACGCCGGGCAGAAACCGCCGCTTCTTCAACGGCTGTTGCCCCATCTGCTGGCGCTGCTGGCGGCGGCATCAGGTGTCGGGCTGGCGGCCTATTTCTGGCTGCCGGTGGTGCTGGAAGGCGGCGAAGCGCATCTGAATAATCTTACCGGGCTGGCCGGTGTGGCGGAACTGGATTATCGCCGCTTCTTCGTGCCGCTGGCCGATCTGCTGGCGTTTTCACCGCGTTATGACAGCGGCGCGGCCAACGGCCTGTTTCACCGCTTTAATCTGGGGGTGGCGCAGTGGGCGCTGGCGGCGGCGGGAGCTGCGGGTATTGTCCTGATGGCTGCACGATATAGCGCGTCCCTGCGTGAAACAGAGAATGCCTACGTAGGGGCGCATGGCCATGCGCCCCTACAGACGATAGGCGACGACAGGACACGGCACGCCTTACAACCGGCAACCGGCGTCCCCCTGTCCGATGCCCTGTTCTTTGCGCTGGCGGCGCTGGCTTTTATCGGCCTGATGCTGCCGGAGTCGGGCGGGGTGTGGGGCGCGGCGCGTTATCTGGCGTTTCTGCAATTCCCCTGGCGGCTGCTTGGTCCGGCGGCGTTCTGCCTGGCGGTGCTGGCGGCGCTGAACGTACACTGGATCGAACGCCTGCCGCGAATGGTGGGCGCGGGCGTCTCGGCGGGGCTGGTGGCGCTTATCATCGGGCTGGCGCTGCCCGCGCTGTACGCGCCGGAATGGATTCATGAGTCGGTGGTTACCTCCGTCGCCGCTTATCATCAGGAAGAACTGACCGGACGGCAGCGCGCGACGACATTTTCCAACGAGTATTTACCCGCCGCCGTGAAGGTTGAACCCGGCGCGACACCGCGCCTGCTGGCTGACTACGCCGACGGCTACCCGGTCAACAAGGCGCATCTGGAAGCCCTGCCGGATGGTGTGACGGTCGAAGTGCTGGAACACGGCCCGCAGCATGATGTGTGGCGTGTGACCGCTGCCGCGCCGTTCACGCTGGAAGTGCTGACCTTCGATTTTGCC
>JARKOK010000085.1 GCA_029975765.1 Aggregatilineales bacterium | reverse complement strand
AACCCGCCCGCCACCCTGCCCCTACCTTATACGTATATGAATGTATCGGGGAATACCCCCCGCGTTCGTGTATAATGACGACTGTAAGGGATAAGAGAAGGACACTATGCGGATTATCGTACACACCGGCAAAGGCGGCGTGGGCAAAACCAGCATCTCGGCGGCAACGGCTCTCCGCTGCGCCGAAATGGGCCTCAAGACGATTGTCATCAGCACCGATACGGCGCACAGCCTGGCGGACTCGCTGGAAAAACAGATCGGCCCGGAGCCGGTTGAATTGTATCCCAATCTATGGGCGCAGGAAGTGGATGCGCGTTACTCGATGGATAAGTACTGGGGCGCGTTCCAGAAGTACATGGTGGCGCTGTTCAGCCGCCAGGGCGTGGAAGACATCGTAGCCGAGGAAGTCACCATCCTGCCAGGGCTGGAAGAAGGCGCGCATCTGCTGTGGATTAACAAGTACGTCGAGGAAAATGCCTTCGATGTACTGATCGTGGATGCCGCGCCCACCGCCGAAACGCTGCGCCTGCTCAGTCTGCCGGACGTGACGCGCTGGTGGTTCGAGAAGATTCTCACGCTCACACGCGGCGCGTCACGTATTCTGCGCCCCATCGGACGGCTGGTCAACCGGGGCGATGCCGTGCCGGACGCGAACGCCTGGGATCAGGTTGAAAGCCTGTTTGCTACACTCGACAAAGTGCGTGCCCTGCTGACCGACCCGGAAATCAGCAGTATCCGGCTGGTCGTCAACCCGGAAAAAATGGTCATCAAGGAAACCCAGCGCACCTACACCTATCTCAACCTGTACGGTTATGCCACCGACGCGATCATCTGCAACCGCATCATCCCGCCGGAAGTGACCGACCCGTACTTCAGCATGTGGAAAGCCAACCAGCAGGACAACATCGGCTTCATTGGCGAGGCTTTTGGTGAGCTGCCGCTGCTCAAACTGCCGCTGTTCGGGCAGGAAGTGACGGGCCTCGACCGTCTGCGCCAGTTGGGCAATACACTCTATGGCGACCGGAACCCGGCGCAAAAGCTGTTCGACGGCCACACGCACCGGATTGAAACCGACGGTGATGGCGTGCATACCCTGATCGTGCCGCTGCCGTTTGCCAGCAAAGAGGATATGGACCTGTACCGCTCCCGCGACGAAATCACGCTGCGTGTCGGCCCGTATCGCCGGAACATCGTTTTACCGTATGCGCTGTGGGATTTGGAAATTGCCGATGCCAGATTTGAACAAGCTACCCTCCGTATCCAGTTCCGCCAGGACGAACGGGTATCAAAACAACGGGCACGTTAACGGCACGCACCCGCCCACGCCAGAGGCCGGCGCGCTGATGGAGTCCCCGCCGGAGATCGCGCCCGTCCCGGCGGGGCGGCGCTCTCTGCGGCTGCAAATTCGTTATGTGCGAACGCTGCTGTTTGCGCTGCGGGTGCTGCTCCGGGTGCTGTTGTGGTACACCATCATGCCGCGCCTCATCGGCGCGGAGCGGGCCGACCGTGGCAGCTTGCAGCGTTGGGTCAAGACCGCCCGCGAGTTCCGCGCTTATGCCATCAAAATGGGCGGCATGATGATTAAACTCGGCCAGTTTGTCTCGTCCCGCGTGGACGTGCTGCCGCCGGAAATCACCGGCGAACTGGCCGGCCTCCAGGACGAAGTGCCGCCTGTGCCACATGAACAGGCGATGACCGTGCTGGAAACAGAACTCGGCCATCTGGCGGCGCGCTTCGAGCACATTGACCAGACGCCGATTGCCGCCGCTTCGCTGGGGCAGGTGTACCGTGCCCGGCTGCATGGCGGGGAGCGGGTCGTCATCAAAGTCCTGCGCCCCGGCATCCGGGACGTGGTACATACCGATCTGGCCTCGCTGCGAATTGTGGCGCGGCTGGCCCGCCGCTTCCGTTTCATCAGCCGCCGCGCTGATACGGTGGCGCTGGCGCAGGAGTTTGGCCGCGTACTGCTGGAGGAACTCTCCTACCGCCGCGAAGCCTACAACGCCCGCCGCTTCGCCCGGATGTTTAAGGATGACATGGGCATCTACATCCCGGCGGTCTACAGCGAACACAGCACCGACTCGGTGCTGGTGATGGAAGATGTCACCACCATCAAGATCAGCGATTATGCCGCGCTGGACGCCGCCGGCATCAACCGCAACGCCGTCGCCAAACGCCTGATGGACTGTTACATGAAGCAGGTGTTTGAAGAACGTTTCTTTCACGCCGACCCCCACCCTGGCAATCTGTTCATTTATCCCCTGCCGCATGAAAACGGCGGCGGGCATTACGGCAAACAGGGTCGCCCGTTTTATCTGATCTTCATTGATTTCGGCATGACCGGCTCCCTGAGTCCCGGTATCGCCGCCGGGTTGATTAACACGCTGTCCGCCATCGTCAGCCGCGACGCGGATAAGCTGGTACGCAGCTATCAGGAACTGGGTTTCCTGCTGCCGGATGCCGATGTCGAGCGCATCGAAGAAGCGACTAAAGCCGCGTTCGATCAGGTCTGGGGTCTGAGCATGACGGAGATCAGGAACGTCAGTTATGACGAAGCCCGCGACCTGGCCCACGAATTTAACGATCTGCTCTTTTCCATGCCGTTTCAGGTGCCGCAGGATTTTATCTATCTGGGGCGCTGTCTGGGCATCCTCAGCGGCATGGCGACCAGCCTTGACCCGACCTTCAACCCCTGGCAGGAGCTTCAGCCTTACGCGCAGAAGATGATCGCGCGGACGCTGACCGGCTCGAACGGCAGCAGCACGAACGGCGACGTTCTGGGATTACCCATCCTGCAAGGGCTGCTCAGCGGCGGCGCCGGACAGGTTATATCGGAAGTCGGCAAAACGGTCTTCAACCGCGCTGTCGTTATGCCGCAGCAGGTGGAAAATATCCTCAATCAGATGGAACGCGGCGAGGTGACGGTGCGGGTCGCCCCCAGTCCTACTTATCGTAAACAGATGCAGCGGCTTGAAGCGCAGAGCCGGCGTACCGCCCGCGCCGTGATTGCGGGCAGCGTGCTGGTCAGTTCCACCCTGCTGTACACCAACGGCGATCTGATCCCGGCGGTTGTCGGTTATGCCTTTTCCGGCATCATGCTCCTGAGCCTCTGGTTCGGCGGGGAGTAGCTGTGGTCACGATCTCAAGAGAGCTGATAGATCAGGTATTGGCGCTGCCTGCCCGTCAGATATGGACAGACTACGACGCAGATGCAGATGTGCTGTACCTCAGCTTCCGCAAACCCCAGCAGGCCAACGACAGCATTCTGGAAGATGATGGCAACATTCACCACTATCGGGATGGTGAACTGGTCGGCATTACCGTATTACATGCCTCGACGAAAAAGCAGCGAACTTAGTATGGAATCGCCCGGCGTGGGCGGGTTATCTTCGGTCGCTCGTCAGCCATGAAGGTCACCAGATAGGCCTGCTCTTTCGTCAGCGTGTGGCGCAGCAGATCGGCATACAGGTTGCGCCGCAGCACCGCCGCCGCGTCGAAGAACCAGTACAGGCTCATCAGCGGCGAGATGAACAGCGTGCTATAGCGGTAATACGGGTGCATATGAAAATTACCGAACTCGCCCTGCACTGCCGGGATGATGCGTGTGCTGATGTGGCTGGGGCGGTGATTCGGCTGATCCCACACGTAGCGGCAGGCGGCCTCAAACAGCTGGAACGCCCCCTGTTCTTTCAGCGCGGCGCACGCCCCCAGGAATGCGCCATCCTTCACCAGCGCCGCCATGTTTTCCAGCGCGTTGTAGTGGCACACTCCCTCCTCGGTTTCCGCGCCAAAGCCGATACACGCCAGCATCTTCACCGGCACATCCAGATTGTTGACCGCGATCAGCGTCAGTGTATCTTCCAGCAGCGACCCCGCGCCTTCCTCATCACCCCGCATCAGCGAATCCACACCGCCGTCCACGATGATAATCGCGTCCACCCTGAGATGTTCCACCAATCGTTGATAGGCGGTCGTCAGCCGTTCCGCGCCCACATCGGCCAGCATGTAAACCGGGATCGTTTCGCCCCGTGTCTCGTGGAACCACTGCGATAAATACGCCTCCGGCAGAAAATCCAGCGGCGTGGTCACCTCACCATAGGCTGCCGCCAGCAGGTCTTTTTCCAGCACCTCTATCCGGCTGACTTCGGCGGTCAGATCAAGATCGCAGAAGGTGTAATTGGCTAAGTGGACGGTTTTCCCCAGTTCGCGCAGTGTGAAATACAGCGGCAGCCCGGCGAAGACATCAAACCCACCACCGCCGCCGGCGATCAGGATGCTCTGGCAGCCAGCCAGCCGGTCAAGAATGGGCAGATTGAGCGGCATAATGATTTCCTCCGTTCAGCGACAACTGGTTTAACGCGAGTTATGGATAAGGGAGTTGCGCCTTTTGCCCTCATCCCCCGGCCCCTTCCGCTCCGCGTCAGGGCGAAGGGGAGAATTCGGATCAGGAGAGGCCATCAAGTCCCTCTCCATGAGGGAGAGGGCGACTCGAATGGGGACGCATGTCCCCTGAGAGAAGTCGGGTGAGGGCTATAAACGTTATCCCTAACTGACGTTAGTTTAGATTATGCCATTGTTTCAGAAAAATCACGCGCTCCATAAATCACCGCCGTCTGCCCCGCGTAGGCCAACCAGCACCCAACCGTCTATCGCGTCACTAACCGGCTGTGTTTATAATGAAGATGAGGAATCGTTGGAGCGGCGAAACGGCTGCTGCAACATCGGGTTGGTTCGCACATAAAGGGCGGTTTATGTTCCGGCGATTGGCTGTTCTTGGGGTGGCGCTGCTGCTGGCCGCCTGCAATCTCTCGGTGCCACAGGTTACACCCACGATTGCGCCCACGCGCACGCCGACCGACGCGCCGCCGGCGACGAATACGCCGCCGCCAACTGTCGTGGCGCTGGCCGCCACCGCGACCGCCACCAGCACCCCGCCGCCGCCCACCGCTACGCCTACCGAAACGCCGTCGCTCACACCCACCGCCACGCTGACCGAACCGCCGACGGCTACGCCCACCGCAACAGCTACCCTGACGCCTACCAGCACCGACGCGCCATCGGCGACACCCAGCGATACACCGACCAGCACACCGACGATCACGCCTACCGCTACGCCGACCAGCACGGATGCGCCCACTGCCACGCCGACGTTCACGCCGGCGCCGACGAATACGCCGTCCCCGACGGCGACTAACACCCTGCCGCCGACGATCACGCCGCTGCCGCTGGTGCCAACCAATACTCCCACGTTAACGCCCACACCGCTGCCCACCGCTACGCCTACATCCACCGCGACCGGGACGGCCACACCCAGCGCCACCACCACCCTGACACCTTTACCAACGGATACACCCGTGCCGCCCACGATGACTGCCCTGCCCACGCTGCCAGCCACACGCACCCTGTCCGCTGCGGAACTGACGGCCAGTTTCCAGCCAACGGCGACACGCACCCTGTCACCTGCCGAGGCGACCATTTTCTTCGCGCCGTCGCCCACCCCACTGCCCACCGATCCCCCTATCACGGCGGAAGCACCGCCAGACCTGACCATCCCGCCGCTGCAAGTGGATACCACGCCGGAGGTCGCGCCCACCTTCACCGCCACACCGCAACCGACCGTCGCGCTGATTGTGACCCTCGCGCCCACGCTGGCCGCGCCGCCCGGTGTGCCCACGTTTATCCCGCTGAATCCGCAGACACGCGCTTTCGCGCTGGATCCCTCCGGCGCGGTCGTGGGCACCGGCTTCAGTCTGGTCAACGATGTGACCCTGTTCGCGCGGAACCCGGTTAATCCCAATCTGTATGCCAGCACCGATACATCCGGCAACCTGTATCTGACCGGCTTAAACGGCGCGGACGGCTACCGCCCGGATATGTCCCCATTCTCAGAGTTCCCGGCGCTTTCGCTGGAGGAAAACAACGCTTTTGTTGCCGCTCTGGCATGGTCGCCTGATGGTCGCTTTCTGGCATTCATCGTGGCCGGGCGCAAGCTGGCCGATGATGGTGTGTGGTATTTCGAGCCGGGGCAGTTCCCGCCGCTGCAACTGATGGCCGACTGTCCTTCCACTAACTTTCCCGGCTGTCTGATCGTCAGCAACCCGACCAACCCTGACCTGTGGGAAAGCCGGTCGCTGGCCTGGTCGCCGGTCAGTGACGCGCTGCTGGTGAGTGTGTATTTGCCTGCCGAAAATCGCGCCGGGATAGTGGTTCTGCCCACCACGCGCGATGAGCGCACCCGCGATGTCCGCCCGCCCGTCTTTCGCTACCAGTTCGCCGCCTGGTCGCGCGACGGCCAGCGCATCCTCGCCAGCGGCCTCGCCCCGGATGGCAGTCTGACGGTCGAGTGGCTCAACCGCGATGGCTCATCCCTCGGTCGGGTGTCCGATCCGGCGGTGCTGGGGCTGTGGCTGGGTTATGCGAATGAGGCGGCCAACAACCAGCTTTACGCGCTGGGCGCGCCCGGTGATGCCAGCGGCCCGCGTGAGCCGCTGCGCCTTTACACGATGACCGGGAACGCTGTCACCAGCGCGATTGGTGACGGCGGCCTGCCGGAGCGCGTCGAATGGAGTCCCGACGGCTTACAGGTTTTTGTGCAGACGGGTGGGCGGCAGTATATCGCCAGTGTCAGGGATGGCAGCGTGCGGGAGATTACCGGACAGGTAGCCGGCGCGCGGGCGATCAACTGGATTGAAGGGCTGCTGCCCCCCACCGAAGCGGCGGTCGAAACCGGCGGCAACCCCGCCGAACCCCCCTCCGGCGTGATCGCCGGCAGCCGTTTCGGCCCCGGTCAGCAGCTCCGGGTCTTACCGCCCACGCTGAATATCCGCACCGGCGCGGGGGTGGAATACGACCTCGCCCGCACGCAGTTGCTCACCGGCGAATACGTGGCGATTCTGGCCGGGCCGGTCAACACACCCGACGGGAATACGTGGTGGCGTGTCCTGACTGCTGACGGCGTGATCGGCTGGGTTGCCGGTCTGATTAATGGCGAGGCGACCTTAGGCTCGTAAAAATATTTTTACATTCTGGGCTAACGGGCTGTGTTACAATACAGGCAGCACAGGCTGCATAGGGGAATAACCATGAGCGATCAACCCACCTCACCGCGCCGTACCGGGTCGGAAACCGGTATCATGCCCAAAATTGATTACGATCCGGGCGCGGCGAACGAATCGCCGCAGCCACCCGACCTGCCCGAAGTGAACGGCGACGCCTCCGGTATAACCGGCCAGGTGCCGCTGTACAGCGAGGGTGAAGATCAGGCCAAGCAGGCCGATGATTCTGCCACGCTGGACAGCAACGAACAGCCGCGCCAGATGCGCGCCCGGCGCTAGGGGATTACCGGGCAAACAGGGCCGCGACGTTCACCGTTTTGCCACCCGCAGCGTCCGGCCTGCCAGTCATACACCTCGATCGGCGCATAAAAGAGCCTTGCATTGGGTATCAGATCGCGTAGAGCATGGTAAGTCTCTCCGCTGACAGGTTGGTGCTTCGGTACGGGTGATGGACTCACGATCAGTTCCGCTTCGATGAGTTCCGTTGGTGTGTTTGTCTCCGGCAGTTGCTCGAACTCGGCGGCGGTCACACGCGGGCGAGTCATCTCAGCCACAATCCGATGCCTCCTCACGCATCATCATTAAGCCACAGGTGCGTTAAAATACTCCCGCACCGCGTGCGGCGCGAAGATGCCCCGGTCGGTCACAATCGCGCTGATGAGATGCGGCGGCGTGATGTCGAAGGCCGGATAGTATCCACCAATGCCGTGAATCGCCGTCCGCACCGTGCCCGTTTCTCCGCGCGCGTAGAATATTTCGTCAGGGCTGCGTTCCTCAATCGGGATGTCCGCGCCGGTTTCGGTCGCGGGGTCGGGGCCATCGTAGCCCAGCACGTAAAACGGCTTGCCGAAGTGATGGGCGGCGATGGCGTGTGTCAGCGTGCCGATCTTGTTGGTAATGTGGCCGTCCAGCGTCACCCGGTCAGCCGCGCAGATGAACTTATCAATCTGGCCTACGCTCATCAGATGCGCCGACATGCCATCGGTGATGAGTTTAAATTCAATGTCCATCTCCCGCGCGCTGGCGGCGGTCAGCCGCGCGCCCTGAAAATACGGGCGCGTTTCGCAGCCGATCAGTGTGACGGTTTTCCCCTGCTGTTTGGCCGTCCACAGCATCCAGCACAGCGCCGCCCCCGCGATGCAGTGTGTCAGAATGCGGTCACCATCGCTGACCAGCCGCGCGGCGTGCTGGCCGCATAACCGGCTGACCTCGTTGCCACGCCGAATCTCCCCGTTGACATAAGTCAGCGCCGCCTGATGTGGGTCGCCGCCCTGATGCAGCG
Source organism: Aggregatilineales bacterium (assembly GCA_029975765.1). Lineage (GTDB taxonomy): Bacteria > Chloroflexota > Anaerolineae > Aggregatilineales > Phototrophicaceae > CFX2. The sequence goes on along the minus strand of JARKOK010000085.1, from coordinate 12,448 downwards.
CCGCCAGCGCCCTCTCCAGCGCCGCCGGAACGACCGCTTTCAGATCATCCGCCGTTGGGCGCGTAACCAGCAAACGCTGTGCCGCCTGTTCCAGACAGGCGGCTGCCTGCGCCATATCGCCGGGCAAATCACGCGCGGCCAGCGCCAGCCCCAGCCCGGCCACGTAAGCCAGCGGCGGGCCGCCCTGCACCGTCATATCTTCAATCGCCTGTGCGACCGCCTCCAGCGTCGGCAGCGTCACATATTCCGTCTGAAACGGGTACTTGCGTCGGTCAAGCACGATCACGGCCTGTTCGGTTTCGTCGTAGCGCAGCGTCTTAAAGCGATCAGCCAGCAGCGCGGGGGGTGTGTTCATAGGTACTCCATAACAATGATTGAGACCGGAAATCCGGTCTTGCCACAGCAGAGGCGACCCACTATCGTCGCCCGCCCGTAGGGGAGGGTCTGAGACTCTCCTCTACAAACCAACAATTTCTGCCAGATATGGGAATGCGCATCAAGAACCAGTTTAGGCTGACCACTGTTTCACATATCCAGAAGATAACCCAGCCGCAGCGCCGCCCGTTCCAGCAGTTCCGGCGCGCGGCGCAGAGCTTCGTCCAGCGCCATCGGCGCGGTGACAATCGGCAGCGCCGCGTGTAATCCCACCGCGCGCAGCGCCGCGTCATCCGCTTCCAGCCCGCCGACCAGCGCCACTGCCGGTACGCCGGCAGCCTGCGCTTGCCGCGCCACCCCCAGCGGCCCTTTACCGCCTAAAGTCTGTTCGTCCAGCCGGCCCTCGCCGGTAATCACCAGATCGCTGTCTTTGAGATGGTCGTCAAAGCCCCGGTGCTGCAAAATCAGGTCAATACCGGGTTCGATCCGCCCACCCAGAAAGGCCATCAACCCGGCGGCAAACGCGCCTGCCGCGCCGCCGCCCGGCACTTCCAGCACGTCCACCCCCAGTTGGTCGCGCACCCGCATGAAGAAGTGCCGCAGCCCGCTTTCGAGAAGCCGTACCTCATGCGGCCCGGCGCCCTTCTGCGGGCCAAACACCGCCGCCGCGCCGCGTTCGCCTACCGCCGGGTTATCCACGTCCGAGGCGATGATCACCTCCACCTCACGCCAGCGCGGGTCAAGGCCAGAGGTATCTATAGTATGCAGATTGCCCAGCCCCCCGCCGCCGCGCGGGATGTCCTGCCCGTAGGCATTCAGCAGCCGCACGCCAAGCGCCTGCAAACAGCCCGCGCCGCCGTCCACCGTCGCGCTGCCCCCCAGCCCGATGATGACCCGCCGCGCGCCAGCGTTCAGCGCGGCCTTCAGCAGCAGCCCGGTGCCGTAAGTCGTTGTCACCAGCGGGTTGAGTTCGCCGGGGCGCAGCAGTTCCAGCCCGGAAGCCAGCGCCATTTCGATCACCGCCGTCGTGCCGTCTGGCAGCAGGCCAAACGCCGCCCGCAGCGGTCGCTCCAGCGGGTCAACGCTGGCGGCGGTCAGCCGCTGCCCACCACCGGCTAAAAAGGCATCGAGCGTGCCATTACCGCCGTCGGCAATCGGCAGCAGCACCAGTTCCGCCGCCAGGCCGGAACGGCGCAGCCCGCGCGCGATAGCCTCGGCGGCGGCAGACGCGCTTAAACTGTGTTTGAATGCGCCGGGCGCGATCAGAATTTTCATCGGGCAGCACTCCATGTCAGGTCACTGATCGTACCTTCCTGATGGGCGGTAATCGGCGTCGGGTTCGCGCCAGTGCGGCGGATAACATACACCTGGGGAATCGTGAGCGCGGCCCGCCCGCCATCCACAAACGCGACCCATTCCGCGTCCGGGCTGAAAACCGGCTGCGGATAAAAATTGCTGGCCTGCACGATGGGCAGCGACGAGCCGGTGCGTTCGTCCTGCACCCAGACTTCGCGCTCGGTCGCCACCAGCAGATACCGCCCATCGCGGCTGTAGGCCGCGCTGCGGGCGAACAACTGCGCGCCGCGTAGTTCCTGCACCGGCGGCTGAAGATTCCCGGTGCGGACGGTGTACAGCGTACCGCCAATGGCACCGGTGCGGTTGTTGTAGTCCGATTTTAAATAGGTCAGCAGGTCATCCGTCGGGCTGTGTACCGGGCTGAGGTTCGGCCCGGAGCCGGTCGCCGCCAGCAGATCAGGATATGCTGTGCCATCCACCACATTGAAGGCCGAAATCGCCCCATGACTGGCAAACAGCCAGTTCCCGGCCAGTGACCACGCCAGGCCGGTTAGCTGGTTCGCCTCCAGCTGCGCCACCTGCCGCTGATTGTTACCGCCGGGACACTGGCCGCTGCCAACGACGTTGGCTGTATACAGCCCCAGCGGGCCGTCGGCGGTCTGCGAGGCGGCAAACGCCAGCGTCCGGCTGTCAAAACTCCACACCGGATGCAGCACCCGCGCGAAACCGAGGCACGATACCGCCTGAACATACGTCCCGTCCGGGCTGCTGACAAACACCTCGCGGGCGCTGCCGCTGCCCTGCGCCGTATACGCCAGCAGGCTGCCATCCGGCGCGGCGGTCAGGCCGGCAGGCGCGCCGCCCACGACGATCAGCTCTTCCCTCGAACCATCGGGCGCCAGCCGGGCAATTGAATCGCCGTTATAGATAAAAAAGAGCGTTCCCTCGCCGCTGCTGCTCGTTGGCGTAGCCGCCACCTGGGTAGCGGTTGGTTCGAGCGCGGCGGGCGAAGTCGGTGTCCAGGTCGGCGGCAGTGTCGGCAGCGGCGGCGGCGCGGCGGCGGTCGCGGTCGCCGCGTCCCCGGTGGCAATCGCGTTTAAATCAATCAGCGTCGGCGGCACAATATCGGCGGCGGGCGGAGTCGTCTGGCAGGCCGCCAGCAGTACCAGAGAGATGAGCATCAACCATTTCATAACAGCGCCTTTCCATCACCCTTTTGATTATAGCGGGTATAATCAGCCTGCGTAATCCGGCTGATGAGGAGCAGTTTTATGACTATGAATACCGACACCGCCTACGGATTTATCGAACGCGGCGGCCTGATGGCCGGAATGCGCGGGCGCTTCCCGCCGGAAACCGCCCTGCGGGTAACCGGCGTCCTGATGGATGCCGGGGTAAACGTGTTCGAGTTCCTGATGAACTCCGAACAACCCATCGAAGCGATGCAGGCCGTCAAACGCGAATACGGCGAGGCCGCCTGCGTGGGCATGGGCACGGTGCTGGATGAAGATACCGCGCTGCGCGCACTCGACTCCGGCGCGGATTTTATCGTATCACCGGCGTTTAACGCGCATGTCGTCCGCACCGCCTTAATTCATAATGTGCTGGTCGCGCCGGGGGTGATCACGCCGACCGAATGTGTCGAGGCGTGGGCGCTGGGAGCGCCGCTGTTGAAGCTGTTTCCGATAGGCCCGCTGGGTATAGACTATTTTCAGGCGCTGCGTGCCCCGCTCGATCACATGCGGTTCATGTGCAACGGCGGCACTAGCGATGCCAACGTGCGTGCCTTTCTGGAAGCCGGCGCGGTGGCCTGCGGTATGGCCGGCTGGCTGACCGGCAGCGGCGATATGCCGCTGGATGTCATCGGCCAGCGCGCGCGCCGACTGCGGCAGATCGTGGATGAGGTCAAACACGGCGTCAAAAACGTAAGGACGATTTAACGATGTCATCCCGCTGGCTGGGCGCGGCCTATTACGGACTCTACTTCGGCGCTGCGGGCGCGCTGCTGCCTTATCTCAATCTCTTTTACCAACGGGTCGGAATGGACACGCGGCAGATCGGTATCCTGGCCGCGCTGGTCATGCTGGCTTCGCTGTTCACCGGGCCGCTGTGGGCGGCGCTGGCCGACCGGTTTCACCTGCACCGGCGGCTGCTGCCCCTGTCCATCCTGATGACGCTGCCGCCGGTACTGCTGTTCCCTACCGCGCACACCTTCCCGGCGCTGATGGCGCTGGCGCTGTGGCTGTCCGTCTGTCTTGCGCCGGTCATCCCGCTGGCGGACAACGCGGTGCTGTCCCTGTTAGGCGACCGGCGCCACGAGTACGGCAAACTGCGGCTGTGGGGCGCGGTTGGCTGGGGGCTGTCCGCCTGGCTGTCCGGCGAAATCGCCCAGCGCATGGGGATACAGTATGTTTTTGGCCTGTACGCCGTCCTGATGCTGCTGTGTGTGCTGGTCGCCGCGCGGCTGCCCGCGCCGCGTCTGGAAGCCGCCGCACCTTACTGGACGAGCCTGCGCCGCTTTATGGCAGACCGGCGCTGGTGGGGCTTTCTGGCCGGGGTGCTGCTGTTTGGCATGGCAATGGCGACCATCAATAACTACTACGTGCTGCACCTGCAAGCGTTGGGCGCAAGTGAGGGACTGTACGGGCTGTCGGTGGCTGCCGCCTCGGTGAGCGAAATCCCGATATTCTTCCTGTCGGCGCTGCTGCTGCGGGCCTGGCAGCCGCGCGGCCTGATACGGCTGGCGTTTGTGGCGCTGGCCGTGCGCTGTCTGCTGTATACGCTGCTGGTCAATCCGGCCTGGGCGGTTGCCATTCAACTGCTGCACGGCCTGTCGTTTTCGGCGATGTGGGCCGCTGGAGTCAGTTATGCCGGCCAGCTTGCGCCGCCAGGAGTAGGCGCCAGCGCGCAGGCGGTCTTCGGCGCGACCCTGTACGGGCTGGCCGGCGTGATCGGCGCGCTGCTGGGCAGCCAGCTTTTCGCCGCGTTCGGCGGCGTCACTTTGTTCCGCGTGGCGAGTGTCGTCGCGCTGGCAGGACTGGTGGTCTTCAGCCTGACAGACATGCTGGCCTACCGCCAGCGCCGGCGCGCTTCGGCGTGAACCGCTTCCGCTTACCCCCAATTCCTGAGGGTCGGCTGTGAAACCGCGCCGCCGCGTGCAACCCGGCCTGCGCCGGCTGCGTATTGATGGATAGTGCAGGCTTAAATTAAGGAAATGGATCATGCGCGGACACTGGGGACATCATCATCATATGGGACATCACTGGGGTCGTCATCACGGCTGGCGGCATCATCGCGGTGGTGTCGTCTGGTTCTGGCCGGGGATGATTCTGCTGTTTCTGCTGCTGTTCGGCGTGCTGAAGTTTCTGTGGCCGCTGCTGCTGATCGGCTTCATCTTCCTCGCCGTGAAAGGCGTTCACCGCTCAACGCAGTGGCAGCACCCCGCCGATTGGGATGCAAAACCGAAGAACGACGAAAAACCGAAACGTGACGCGATGGATGACCGCCGCTACCTCCAGACCGAAGATGGTGACTGGCTGGAGATCATCTAGCGAAAAACCGGGGCGACCGGTGCGGTCGCCCCTCAGATGACTCTGAATACTGCTTTAAGGCGCGTCCGCTTTGACCGGCAACAGTCCGGCGCGCCGCCCGCGCACCCAGCGCCAGACCACGAAGATGACCGCCGCCACCGCCACCACGCCGATTGCCGGCACGATAATTCCCTGATACTCGTTCAGTCCGGCCAGGATTTCCGGCCAGTTGTCACCCAGTACGTACCCCACCCCCACCCAGAAGGCATTGACAATGCCTGAACTGAGCGCCGTAAACAGCACAAACACCGGCAGCGACAGCCGGCAGATACCCGCCACGACCGATACCGTAGGCCGCACCATGGGGATCCAGCGCCCGATAAACACCAGTGTGCCGCCATAACGATTGAACAGGTGGATGCCCCGGTCAAGTTCCTTCTCCGAAACACCCGCATAGCGCCCGTAGCGCCGCAGGATGCGCCGCACCACCGGTTCCCCTGCCCAACTGCCCAACCCGTACAGCAGCAGCGATCCTACGACCGCGCCCAGTGTCGCCGCCCCCCACACCATTACCACGTTAAACTTGCCCTGCCCGGCCATGATGCCAGCCATCGGCATAAACGGCTCGGTCGGTATCGGCGTGAAGATATTCTCCATGAACATGACCAGGAAGATACCGGGATAGCCAACTGCCACCATCACCGCTTCCAGCCATTGGGCAATCTGGTCAACAATTTCGGCCATGCGCAGCTCCGGGCACTTTCAACACGTATTCGGTAGACGGTAGGAGCGGGTTCAGTACCCGCCCCTACAACTACTTTATACAACACACTTCATTAGAATTCGCAACGGCCTTTTCGTTAGGATTTTATGAATTCGCCTGTTACAGCCCTTCTTTGATCGCCAGCGCCAGCGGTTCGGTGATGCCCGGCACAGCGGTTAATTCTTCCACGCTGGCGGCTTTGATCGCATCAATCGAGTTGCCAAACGCCTGAAGCAGCGCCTTACGCTTTTTCGGACCAACGCCGGGAATCGTTTCCAGCTTACTCGCCATACCGATTTTGGTACGCTGGTTGCGGTGGGTTGTGATAGCGAAGCGGTGGGCTTCGTCGCGCACGCGCTGCACCAGATACAGCGCCTCGCTGCGGCGCGGCAGGATAACCGGGTTGGGATCGCCCGGCAGATACAGTTCTTCAAACTGTTTCGCCAGCGCCACCACCGGCACGCGCCCCAGCAGCCCGAACTCCTGTAACACCTCGACACCAATGCCCAACTGCCCCTTGCCGCCGTCAATCATCAGCAGGTCGGGCAGCAGCCGCCAGGTTTCGTCGGTATCGGTTTTGCCGGGGTCGCTGGGCGCGGCGGCATCCAGCGCCGCCTGGTAGCGGTTGAAACGCCGCGTCAGCGCCTCGCGCATGGACTGGTAATCGTCTGGCCCCGCGTGACTGACCGAACGAATATTGAAGCGGCGGTACTCGCTTTTACGCGGCGCGCCCCGCACGAACACTACACGGCTGGCGACGATGGCCGTACCCTGTGTCGTGCTGATGTCGTAACACTCGATGCGGTTGGGCGGCGTCGGCAGATTCAGCGCCGTTTGCAGTTCGCCCATCGCCTGCTCGTGGCGGTGGGTGTCGGCTTCCCACTGGGCACGGATCATCCGCAGGGCTTCGCTGGCGTTTTCTTCCGCCATCTTGATCAGGTTGTGTTTGTCGCCGCGCTGCGGCACGGTGATCGTCACCTTATGCCCGCCGCGTTTGTCCTTCAGCCATTGTTCGATGATACGCGCTTCTTCGACCTCATTCGGCAGAATGATTTCGTGCGGCACTTCGGCCACGTCGCTGTAAAACTGGGTGAGGAACTGGCTGAGGATTTCCTCGTCCGGCTCGCCATCGGCGCCGCCGAGCATCCGTGAATCGCTGCCGACCAGCTTACCGTTGCGAATGAACAGGATTTGCACGCAGGCGTCGTTTTTATCGCGCGCGACGGCGATCACATCATGGTCGGTCATCTTCGGGTTTACGACCTTGTGCCGCTGATTGATGTACTCCACCGCTTTGATCTGGTCGCGGATGGCAGCAGCTTTCTCAAACTGAAGGTTTTCGGCGGCCTGCTGCATCTCGCGGTTCAGCCGCGCCATCACCTTGTCGGACTTGCCGCTGAGTACGTCCATCAGTTCCACGATCATGGCGCGGTACTGTTCCTGATTCACCGCCCCGATACATGGCGCGTTGCACAGTTTGATGTCGTAAAACAGGCAGGCGCGTTCGTCCCTGCCCGTGATGTCCCGGTCACACGTCAGATAGGGGAACGCCTTCCGCAGTGTCCGCAGTGTATTCTGCACCGCCCACATCGCCGTATACGGGCCGAAGTAGCGGCTGCCGTCTTTATCTACCCGGCGCGTCGTTTCCACTTTGGGGAACGGCGCCTGCCAGTTGACCTTGATATACGGGTAGCGTTTGTCGTCCTTCAACATGATGTTAAAGCGCGGCAGATGGCGTTTGATGAGCGTTTCTTCCAGAATCAGCGCCTGGACTTCCGTCTCCGCGACGATCACCTCAATATCGGCAATCTGCTCGCGCAGGCGCAGCGTTTTGGGGTACGCCTCGGCGCTGGAATTGAAGTAGCTGCGGACGCGGTTCCGCAGCTTTTTCGCCTTACCCACGTAGATGACTTTACCTGTCTCATCTTTCATCAGGTAACAGCCGGGCTTCGTTGGCAGGCTGGCAAGCACATGCTGGATATGTTCGGAAGGTGTAAAGGATGCCATAGGTTAAATAGGCGCAGCGCCGCTTATCATACGGAATATTCGTTCTATTGTAACGCGGAATGAGACCGGGTGCGATACTGAGAAAGTTTCGGAAAGCGGCTTTCTTGGTTACTATAGTTATAGGCTCAACTATCTACAATGTTCTTATCGGGAGGCGTCACCAGCATGACGCGCATTTTTATCTCGTACCGCCGCAGCGACAGTGCCACGATTGCCGGGCGTATCTATGACCGGCTGGCTGGCGAATTTGGCGAGGACAACGTTTTTAAAGACAGCTACGGTATCGTTCCGGGTGAGGACTTTCGCGGCAAAATCCGCGAACAGGTTGCCCTGTGTGATGTGCTGCTGGTCGTGATTGGCCCGGCCTGGCTTCACGTCACCGAACAGAATAATCCCGGCCTGCGGCGGCTGGATAACCCCAACGATTGGGTACGGCTGGAAGTCGAAACCGGCTTGCAGCGGCGCGGCGCGGTTGTCATCCCGGTGCTGGTGAGCGGCGCTGCCATCCCACCCGAATCCGAACTCCCGGCCAGCCTGCGCGAACTGGCCTATCGTAACGCGCTGTCCGTGCGCGACGACCCGGACTTTCGCGGCGATATGAACCGCCTGATTGAAGCGATTCGTAAAGTCTCCGACCCGCCCGCCGGTTCACAGGTCGCGCCCTCGGCTCCAAAGCCGGAAAATAACGGCCTCCGGCCACAGGTCATTGTCGCCATCATCAGCGGCTTATTCCTGGTGATCGCCGGCGCCATCGCCATCATCCCGCAGTTGCAGCAGAATCAGATGGCGCAGCAGGCGATAGACGCCACCGCCGCGCAGGCCGCCATGTTCAGCACCAGCACGGCGCTGGCTCAGGCCGCGTCCGTCACTCCCGCTCCCACCCTCACGCCGAGCGATACGCCCACGCATACACCTGAACCGGCCACCAACACCCCCCTGCCACCAACCAATACCCCCGCGCCGTCCTTAACACCGCTGCCACCAACCAACACCGCCGTCCCCAGCCCTGTGCCGACGAACACCCCGCCGGTCACGACCTCCGGCGTAGCTGTTGGCGGGCAGGCTGAAGTCAGAGGCTCGAACGAATCGGACGGCTACCAGAACCTCCGCACCGGCGTTACGCGGGACGACCCCGTGATCCAGCAGGTTCCTGCCCGGACCGTCGTCACGATCATTGATGGCCCGGTAGCATCCGAGGGTCGCATCTGGTGGAAAGTCCGCACGCCGGATGGTGTCGAGGGCTGGACGATTGAGTCCAGCGCCACCCGGCAAACGCTGGTGCCGGTCGAACGTATCACCGCCGCGCTGCGCCTGATTGCCGATGCCGAAACGCTGACGCTGGTTGTAACGGCCAGCACGGCGGTTAATCTCAACGGCCTCGAATTTCGCGTGACGGACGGGCAGGGCGGCACGCGCGCCATCCGCCTGGCGGACGATTTCAATAGTAGTTTGCGGCTGACCGAGGGCAAAGCCGACCCCGGCGCATGTTTCGTTTACCGCCTGTATGGTTCGACCATGCCGCTGCCGAACGCCTGCCAGCAGCTCAACCGCGTCTTTTCACGGCAGGTGCCGCGCTCGGATGTGTTCTGGTACGATTTCACCGCTGTGCGCCAGCGGGATGTGGCCGTATTTCAGGATGGCAGCCTTATTACCCTGTGTGCGGCAGTAGCGCCGGAGTGTGGGATAACATGGAACGAAAAGGCGAACGCACCAGCACCGAATCCCACGCCAACAGCGACCAGTACCACATCACCAACGGCGGCAAATGTTGGGCGTTTGGCGGTTACATCCGAAGTGACAAAAAGTTATCCGTGTGCGGCGACGATCAAAAACGATACGGGCAGCCCGGTAACCATCATGAATATCGTGCGCTCAGAGCCAATCTATGCCTCATCGCCGGTCGCCAGCGTGCGCCTCGGCCAGCCAGTCATGGTGCTGGCAAAAACGCGTGAAGGCTCGCGCACCATCTGGTATCAGATTGGGGATCAAAATCAGACATCCCTGGGCTATGTGCTTGAGGATTTTCTGGATTTATCAGCGACCTGTCCTCCCTAACCAACCTCAGGAGAAGTTGAATGAAACGCTTGCTGGCTGTCTGCACCCTTCTCATCCTCATTGTGTTCGGTCTATCGGCTTCGCTGCTGCCGGTCGCTGCCCAGAACGCGGCGATCAAATGTGGCGACATCATCAAAGGCGAACTGACCAAAGAAAAGCAGGTGCAAACCTATCCCATCGTGCTGTCACCCGGCGATAAGGTCACCTTTGCCGGGCAGGCTGATGGTACGTCGCAGCTCTTGTTTGGCATTACGCTGAACTCACCGGCGGGCTACCGGATATTCCCAAATCGCAGCGGCTATATTGCAATGAACGCCAGCCCATTCATGATGACCGGGCGGATGCCCGCGTATGGTCTGTATACGCTTTACGTTTTCAATGAGGACAAAACCGGCTCGTATCAGATTGGCATCGGCTGCGAACTGGCGGACGGAACCATTATCCCGGCGGGTGATACCAGTTACACACCGACCCATGCCGGACGCCCGCAGACCGTCACGCTGCCGCTGGCCGTCATTCAGGGCAGTTCGCTCCGGCAGTTGCAGTGCGGTGACGTTATTGCCGCTGAATTTACCCAGAACGAGCAGATCCACAGCTATACGATAGAAATGGCTGTGGGCGATATTTCCTTCCTTCTTGGTATCGCCCCATTTGGCGACGGTTTCCAGACTGCCGCTGTGGTATTTGATCCCTCTGGCAAAGCGGTGGCCGGCAGTAGATATCTTAACGTTGAATCAGGGTCGCAGCTTAATGTGGGTTCTGTTACCCCCGGCAACTATCGCATCATGGTCAGTAATACCCGCCTGAATGAACGAGGCGGGGTGTATATTCCTGGTGAACAAAGTTATATGGGCGGCTACGGTATTTATACACTGGCGGTAAGCTGCGTCCTGAAAGGTAATGAGATTGTCGCGCCCGACCCGGCAAAAATAGCTCAGGCCGCTGCACCTGTAATTATATCCCAACCGTCAGCGCCAACACCGGCTGCGCCTGAAACATCGGCTGTTGCTCCATCTTGCCCTAACAGCCCACCGCCGCGTTTGGAGACCGGCGCGAAAGGTCGCGTAACCCCCGGAGATGCCAATAATCTTCGGGATAATCCTAATGGTGGACGTATCGGAAAGCTGGAAGCAGAGACCGAATTTGATGTACTGGAAGGGCCGGTCTGTGGCCGTGATGGCTTAAGCTTCTGGCGGGTTCAGGCGGACAATCTCGCCGGCTGGACGGCGGAAGGCCAGGGGAGTGAGTATTGGCTTGAGCCGATTCAGAGCGGGCGCGGATAGATAATAATAGCGTACACCATCGGTGTGTTCCGCGTGGACTTGCTGCCGCCTGCCGCGCCGGAAGCGACCGCGTTCCAGGTGACCGGCACGCTGAATCCGTAAGAAATATATGTAACGCAAAGGAAATGAAACGGGGACACGCCGCGGCGTGTCCCCTACACGTAAACATCCAGCGCCGTGACCACCAGCGCCGCCAGCACCAGCCATACCGCCACCGCCGCGCCGGCATTCCCCAGCCGTGTCATCAGTTGGCGCGCCAGTACCGACGCGCCGTAAGCCGCGAAGCACACCGCCACCGGCAGCGCCAGCGCCGCCCGCTGCGCGTCAGGATAATACACAGCCAGTGCCGACGGCAGCAGCAGCACCACCAGCGCCGCCAGTGGAACGGCCTCCGACCAGCGCCGGGACTGCCGCAGCCGCACCGCCCACACCAGCAGCCCGAAGGCGAACAGCGCCGCCAGCGGGGGCGCGAAGACCGGACGGTTAACCAGACCGTGCAGCGGGTTCGGGTCGCCGGTCAGATTGAACAGCAGCAGCGCACCCGAGAGCGCATCCAGCAGCGTGAGCGCCGGGCTGAGGCCATCGGCAGCGGCCTGCCCCAGACTGGTTGCCCTCAGGTCGGCAGCGGCCAGCAGCGATAGAAGGCTCAACAGCGCGCCGCCGGTTACCCGCCAGTTATTTCGTGTCTGCACGCCGGCATACAGCAGGGTCACCCCGCTTCCGGCAGTCACCGCCAGCGCCAGAAACAACGGGTCGCCCTGCCCCAGCGCCAGCGGCCAGCCGGACAGCGCCGTAAACGCTGCCGCCAGCACACCCGTTACAGGTCTATCCAGCGCGCGCCCCAGCAGAAATACCACCGGAACGAGCAGCACCGCCCCTACCATGCTCCCACCAGCCGACCCGGCCTGCCAGTGGCTGTACCCTGCCGCCAGCATCAGCGCTAGCACCAGCAGCCGATCCCAACTGAGCCAGTCGCGCCCGGTGGTGGATGCCGGTTTAGCCTCATGCGCTGGCACTTCCCGCAGCCAGACCGCCAGCGCCGGCATCATCAGCGCCAGCCCCGCCAGATACAGCGCCAGCGGCGCGACCGGATGGCGGGACTCCAGCAGCCGCGCCTGCGCCAGCGTCCAGCCGGTCAC
>JARKOK010000084.1 GCA_029975765.1 Aggregatilineales bacterium | reverse complement strand
ACCGTTATCCCGCGCTTCAAGGCAGGTTAGCTACGTGTTACTCACCCGTGCGCCACTGTAGTCTTACGACCACCGTTCGACTTGCATGTGTTAGGCACGCCGCCAGCGTTCATCCTGAGCCAGGATCAAACTCTCCGTTTGTATCTTGACTTGAGCTGATATGTCTTTCTTTCTACAGGCTCATATCTCTCCTGTTTGTCTTCCGTCTGCACTCCCCTGTTGTTAAGCTGCTCCCCTGTCGCCCTTCACGCGCCAGAGTGGATCATTATCCTACCACCCCCAGCCCCCCCGGTCAACCCCTTTTTTAACCTCGCCTTCACATTCCTTATACACTTGCACCGATGATATTTAATCCGCCTTGCGCCAAAAGTCTTACGCGTCCATTACCGCGTTATCAATATTTCACGGATGTTCCGCCCGCCGTATTTCCACCATCTACCACCAGCAGTTGTCCCGTCATGTAACTGGCGTCGTCACTTGCGAGAAAGAGCGCCGCGCGCGCGATTTCCTCAACTGACCCAACCCGTCCCAATGGAAAGTTCGCACCCAGTTCCTGCCGTAACGCTTCATGCGTCTGGCCGGGTTTTGGCTGCCTCTGCCAGCGATCTACGTAAGTATCCCCCGGACATATCGCATTCACCCGAATGCCCTGCCGCGCATGATCGAGTGCCATCGCTTTGGTCAGCAGCGCCACCGCGCCTTTAGTCGCACAATAAGCGGCTGCCGCCTGACCGCCGACAATCGCCCAATCCGAGGCATTATTTACGATCACGCCGCGCCGCTGTTCGATCATGGACGGCAGAACTGCCCGACTCATGTAAAATGTTCCGCTTACATTCGTGGCCCATACGTCTTGCCAGGTATCAGGCGTTGTTTCAAGAATCGTCCCAGCCGGTACAATTCCGGCATTATTAAACAGAATGTCCACTCGACCAAACTGCCGCAGCGTTTCATCCACTGCCGATTGGCAGTTTTCTGGTATTCGCACATCACATCGTATAAACTGCGCAGCCCCGCCTGCCGCCTGGATTTGCCTGACAGTCTTTTGACCCGCGCTCTCGTTTCGCGCTGCGATCATTACGACTGCCCCCTCCGCCGCAAACAAATATGCCGTCGCCTGCCCGATACCGGAATTGCCGCCTGTTATCAGAGCTGTTTGTCCCGCTAACCGCCCCATCCATTCCTCCTAAAATCCGGCAAAAAAAGAGCAGCCGGGCTGACCCCCTGCTGCTCCAGCTATCAACTATTAAAGCGTTTTAGGCTGGCCGGCGAAGCCTGACCAGATTGCGCCGCTGTATCACGCGTAATCCCACTCGCCCACCACTCACCGTCGGTATAACGACTACCGGTGACGGCTGCCTGACAACAGCACTCAACTCCTGTGTTTCGCTTGGCTTTGGTAACCCAAAAATATCAAACACGCTGATCTCGCGGGTATCCATACTCGCCAGCACTTCAGCAGGAATGGTCTCATGTTGAACCGTCGCCGGACTGGTGGCACTTTCAGCCGGCACTTCGGTCTCAGCAGGTTTTGCCAGTTCTTCATGCGGCTCTTTCGGCGAATCAACCGGCAGCGGCTCATCAGGCATCACAGGAGGCTGTTCAGGGCGCGGTTCCTCTGTCACTGCCGGTGGTTCATCGGCGGTAACTTCCGGTGCTACAGGGAGTTTAGGAATTTCCGCTTGTGCCTCGGCTGGCTCAACCACCGATACTAACGCTGCCGGTTCCGCCGGTGGCGCTTCCGGCACAACGGGTTGTGCTTCTTCAAGAACCGGCTTTTTCCAGACACTATCGGCAGCATTTTCCGGCTCATCAATACCTGACAGAAAATCAGGTTCGGGAGCCAGCACACGAACCGATGGCCGGGTATCGTCTTCCGCCACCGGCGGCTCTGCGATCACGGGTACCGGCGGGGCTGCTTCAGCGGGGGTATCAGCCATCTCAAGTTTAGACGGGTGGCGGGGTTTATACCGGGATCGTTCCTCATAACCGGGCGCCTCACGGATCAGTGACTTCGCTTCCCGAATCGGTTCGCCATTGGCCTGGTTGAGCTTGCGCCACAGCATCCGCAGACTGTCCATCATTACCGTCTCGGTCTGCCGGCGCAGCCCCAATGTGTTCCGCAGGCCGCCTACCAGCCCTTTGGTATCATAACTAAACGTCCACTGAACCACCGTGCCCTCAGGAATCTCCTGCAGGCGAATCCGCCCTCGATTTTCCTTAAAGGCTCCGCTGTCAATGTACGAATACTCATAACCCAGCCCCTCGTACCAGGCGGTTGTCTCTATCACGCTCTCGTGGCCGCCCGGCGCACGATTGCGCCAGCGCACCCCGACACCGCTTCGCCGCGATGTAACGAACGAAACCGACTCACAGTCAGTCTGCCAGTGAACGTTATTACTCAGGTCGCTCAGATACTGCCAGACTGTCGCCGAAGACCGAGGTATAAGGATGCGGTGATCTACAACGTTTTTCATACGGACGAACTATAGACTACTTTGAAGGGATATTCAAAGTTATGGTAAACTAGCCACCGGTTGCATTGTACCATGACAGTTATTCCTTGACAAAACGTGAAGGTGACAGTTTGCTCAACCCGATTACCACCCTGGGGTTCATTCTGGCTACGCTCTTTGGTGCGGCCTTTCATCTCATCGTAGGTGGCGATGCCCGACGACTGGCGCTGTTCTTATTGTGTGGCTGGGTAGGTTTTGGGCTGGGGCAGCTAATCGGTGTTACACTTAGCATCAATATTCTGAATATTGGTTCCTTACGGGTAGTTTCGGCATCCTTTGGTGCTGCCGTTGCCCTCTTCGTCGCGTATTTTCTGACATCAAACCGCAAACGCCCACCGGGTTAGGATGAGAAAATGGCCGTTTCAAATCAACCACTGCCAGCCGGAACAAAAGATGAAATCCAGCCCAAAAGCCGCTGGACAGTCAGGCGCGTCGTGACGATTGTCGCCGGCGTGCTCGGCGGCCTTATTATTCTGCTCTTTGTCCTGGGGCTGCTGCTGGCCTTGTTCAGCAACGTGGACGCAACCGCGCCCCGCATTCAGATCATCCGAGATATTTTCATCATCATCATGGCGCTGGAATTTATTCTGATTGTACTGGCGCTGGCCGTTCTGATTCTACAGCTTGCGCGGCTGATTAATCTCCTGCAGAACGAGATCAAGCCCATTCTCGAAAACACGCAGGACACGGTTAACAGCGCCAAAGGTACGGTTGAATTTGTCACCACCAACGTCACCCGACCTATTGTGCGCGCCAGTGGTTTTATGGCCGGCACCAGTGTCCTGATTCGAGAACTGGGTGGTATTCGCCGGGCCATTCGCCACAACGGTAAAGGACAGAATCATGCAGAATGACCCGTTTGAAAACACCCTCGACACGGGCATGTTTGTAGCCGGTTTTATGATTGGTCTGCTGGCCGGCGCCGTTGGCGCGCTGTTTAAAGTTCCGCAGAGTGGCCGGCAGACTCGCCAGCAAATCGGCGAAACCGGCGATCAGATTATCAACAAACTGGAATCGGTCGTACCACCTGATCCGATTGCCGAAGGTTTAGCCGAAGGCAAAGCCGCAGCCCGCCGCCGCCAGTCGGAGCTGGGTCTCAATCGTTAATTCTGCTCCAGCAGCCAGAAGGTATGTCCCAGCGCGTCCAGCACATCGCCGGCAGTAACGCTGCGTGTGCTGCCCAATTCTCTGGCGGCTTGCAGCCCGGCCAGACCATGCAGATATGCCCCCAGTACAGCGGCATCAAACGGTGCAAGACCCTGTGCCAGCAGCCCGGTGATCGCCCCCGCCAGCACATCGCCGGTGCCAGCCGTCGCCAGTGCATCCGTCTTAAAAGGCAGAACCGCCAGCCGTCCGTCAGGGGCTGCTACCAGCGTGTGCGCGCCCTTCAACAGCACAACGACCTTCCATTCTGCTGCTTTACTGCGTGCGATCTCAAACCGATTGGCCTGCACCTCAGCCGTCTGCATCTGTGCCAACCGCGCCATTTCGCCCGGATGCGGCGTGATAATCGTATTTTCCGGCAGTCGCGTCCACCAGTTCTGGATCTCACTTAACAGATTCAGGCCGTCGGCGTCCACTACCAGCGGCGGAAAAGGCGTGGTGTTTGTCGCCGCCTCAAGTGGGGTATCGGCGTTGCCGCCGGTGGCAAATCCTATCGCGCCCCGTTTTCCGTGCGCTGCTGGCGCTGTCTCAAACAACCTGAGCAGCATCTCGCGCGTGGGGGTTTCCCGCCCCCACCCCGGCCCCAGCAGCAGCGCGTTGTATCGCTCCAACTCCTGCTGGATCAGTGGCGCGGCGCTCCCGGCCAACACCCCCATATCGTGTGGCAGCAGCAGCCACGTCGGTTCGAGCAAATGTCCGCTTAAGGCTGCCACTACCGGCGCTGGCGCGCCCACCGTCACCAGCCCGGCCCCCGCACGATAGGCTGCCGTCGCCGCCAGCCCTGGCGCGCCAACATAATTCACCGAACCAGCGATGATGAGCGCCTTGCCAAACGTTCCCTTGTTCGAGTCGCCAGGCCGCTCCGGTAAGATTTGCCGCGCCATCTCCGCGTCCACCAGCACCGGCGCTTCCGGCAGCAAATCTTCTTGCACGCCAATTGTGGCAACATGCAGTTCCCCCGCCTTACCCGCCCCTGGAAAGCACAGCAAGCCGGGTTTCGCGGCGATAAAAGTCACCGTCTCGTCGGCAGGAATCGTGTTCGCATCAAGTTCGCCCGTATCGGTGTCCAGCCCGCTGGGACAGTCTACTGCGATGATATACGGGCGCGACGTGGCGGCGGCACCCGGCGATGACGGGGTGATGAGTGCCCCGGTCATATCCTCTGACCGCTGCGAGTCGTTCAAACCCTGGTGAACACTGCGCAGCACTTTCTCTGCCTCACCAGTGATCGGCAGGCGCACGCCAATGCCAAACAGGGCATCAATCACCACATCGGCGCTGGCAACCATATTCCGCAGCACCCGGCGGTCACGGTCATCTTTCGCCAGCGCGACCAGCAAACCGGCCTCCTGAACGGCCTTAAAATTTTCGTCGCTCCCGTCACGCGGCTTTAACAGATAAAAGCGCACCGTAACGCCGCCCGCTTCAGCAATGATCCGCCCGGCCACCAGACCATCGCCGCCGTTGTTACCCGGACCCACCAGCACCGTCACCCGCGCATCCGGCAGCGGCCCCAGATATTCCAGCGCCCGCGCCGCAACCGCGCGACCGGCGTTTTGCATCATCATCGCGTAGCTCAACCCATTGGCGTCAGCCGCAGCTTCCACCGCCCGCATCTGCTCGACAGAGAGCACTTTTATCACGCGCGAACCTCCTCGCCCAACCTACCCCTAAATTATACTCATTCCGCGCAAACAAAAATCCGGCCTTACGCCGGATTTCAATCTACCGTTCCTGGTACGTTAGTGATCGCGTTTGACCATAGTATAGGCCAGTTCGACCAGCGCCTCTTTTTGCGGCGAGTCGGGCAGCGACGACAGGCTGGCAACCGCCAGCGCCGACAGTTTTTGCGCCTGATGATAGGCTTCGTCCACCGCATCACCGCGCAGAACCTTCTGCCGGATAGCAGCCATTGGGTCGGCTGGCGCTTCGTCAACGACCGCAACACCAACACCGGGCTGACCATTCGTGGCATACGCCACCGCGAAGCCCCGTCCCTGCGCCACATCCAGACCAGCCGTTTTACCCAGTTTTTCCGTATCAGCCGTCAGATCGAGTACATCGTCAATGATCTGGAACGCGAGGCCGAGGTTATAGCCGTACTGCCCCAGCGCCTCAGCCGTTTCATCAGAGGCGCCGGCCAGCTTTGCACCCAGTTTGCCCGCCGCCTTGAACAGCGCCGCCGTTTTGCGGGCGATAATATCGTAATACACCTGCCGCGAGAAATTGTTCTCTTTGACCGCGCTTGCCTGAAGGGTTTCGCCTTCAACCAGCGCGACCGTCGCTTCGGCCAGAATGACATTCAAATCCCTGTACGGCGCCATCAGTTCATAAACTTTGGTAAACAGATAGTCGCCCGCCAGCAGGGCGAAGGTTCGCCCCCAGATCGCATTGACGGAAGGCCGCCCCCGCCGCACCACCCCGTGATCGTTAATATCGTCGTGTACCACACTGGCGGTATGTACCAGTTCAACCGCCGCCGCTACCGGGGCGGCATAGTCCGTATCCTGTCCCCCGCAGGCCGCATAGGCCAGCATCAGCAGGCGCGGGCGAACGCGCTTTCCACCTGCTTGCAGGATATGGCGACTGGCATCGCGCAGCACGGTGACATCGCTGTTGACTACCTCAAACATCTGCTTTTCGACCGCTTCCATCGCCCGTTCAATCGTCATTAGAAGTTGTCAACCTTTGCTACGCCAGCGGAATTTGAGTTTGTTACTTTCAGAACAATCTAAATTTATTATACAAAAACGAAGGTGAAGAGTCAACGAATTTTGCCTTTTTTACGAACGTCTAATCCACTCGCAGCACGCGCGCGCCGTCCGGCGCAATACGTGTATGCCGCGTCACGCTGGCAATTCCCGCCGCCGTATAGACCTGCCCCATCACAGCCGCAGCGGCCTGTGCAATTACGCTGCTGTCGCACACCGCGCACAATGTCGGCCCGGCTCCGCTGATGACCACCCCCAGCGCGCCGGCCTGTTTTGCCGCCGCTCGGACTTCCGGCAGCAGCGGCATCAGATGCGACCGCGCCGGTTCAATAATAGTATCCAGCTCCATCGCCGCCGCCATATCCGCCACGTCCCCTCGATGCAGAGCATTCAGCAGCCGGGCGACTGCCGCCGTTTGTAATACCATATCGTGCAGTTCGATGGTTTTAGGCAGCACGGCGCGCGCCATCGCTGTCGGCACCGCTACGTCCGGCGTAACCAGCGCCAGATGCAGCCGGTCGGGAATGGGCAGGCGGAAAATCTGATCGGCGCTTGTTCCGGCTACCAGCACCACGCCGCCAAACAGACAGGGCGCAACATTATCAGCATGATAACCGCTGACTGCCGCTTCGCCTTCGATACATGCCGGCAGCAGTTCATCACATGTCAGGGGTGAACCAAACAGCGCGTTGACGGCCACCGCCGCCGCAACCGCGCTGGCGGCGCTGCTGCCTAGGCCGCTCGCCAGCGGCAGGTCTTTGTAAATTGTGAGGCTGACACCCTCGGCCACACCCAGCAGTCTCAGCGTTTCCCGCGCGGCCACACCTGCTGTGTTTTTGTCCGGGTCACGTGGGAGTTTGCCGCCGTCGCCTTCGATCCGGCTGACGACCACGCCCGGTTCAGAGCGCCGTTCGACACGGACCGTATCACCCGGTTCTTGCAGCGCCAGCCCAAGGATATCAAACCCGACACCCAGGTTAGCTACGGTGGCTGGTGCGAAGGCTTCTGCACTGGTATTCGCCATAGGAAATTGTTATCCTTGCGGTGGTTTCGTCATGTCAGGGTGATAAAATATGCAGAGCATACTACAATGTATGGACTGTGGTCAACAATACCCGGTTGACCAGATTCGTTATGTGTGCGACTCGTGCGGCAGTCTGCTCGATGTGTGCCACGACTTTGATAAAGCGCGCATCAGTCATGCCCTGTTCGACGCGCGGCTGGGGACATTCCAGACCCCCTATCACAGCGGCGTCTGGCGTTACAAGGAACTGGTCTATCCTGCCGCCGCCGATGAGCATATCGTCACCCGACCGGAAGGCAATACGCCGCTCTATCCCTCCCCTGCCCTGGCGCAGTGGGCGGGCGTGAAAACGCTTTACCTCAAACATGAAGGTGAAAACCCCACCGGCTCATTTAAGGATCGCGGCATGACCGGCGGCCTGACTCAGGCGCGTGTGTTAGGCGTGCGGCGCGTAGCCTGCGCCTCAACCGGCAACACGTCGGCTTCGCTGGCGGCCTATGCTGCTTTCGCCGGCATTGAAGGGATCGTCTTTTTCCAGAACAAACAGATCGCCCTGGGCAAGCTGGCTCAGGCCGTCGCCTACGGCGCAACCTGCATTCAGGTCAATGCTGACTTCGACCGCAACATGGAACTGGTGCGGGAAGTCGCGGACAAACTCGGCATCTACGTGCTGAATTCGATCAATCCTTTCCGTCTGGAAGGGCAAAAGACCATCATGTTCGAGACTTTGCAGCAGCTTCGCTGGCAGGTGCCGGATTGGATTGTCTGCCCCGGTGGTAATCTGGGTAACAGTTCTGCCTTCGGCAAAGGGCTGCATGAGTTGTATGAACTGGGTCTGATTGACCGCCTGCCGCGTCTGGCAATCATTCAGGCAGAGGGGGCGAATCCACTCTACCAGAGTTTCCAGACGGGTCTGAATGGCCTGCGCCCCGTCCATGCCGAGACGATAGCAACGGCTATCAAGATCGGCAGTCCGGTGAATTACGCCAAAGCTGTCCGTGCCCTGCGCTGGACGGATGGCGTCGTTGAACAGGTGAGCGATCAGGAAATCATGGATGCCAAAGCCCTGATTGACCGGCAGGGTATCGGCTGCGAACCGGCCTCCGCCTGCTCGCTGGCTGGCGTGGCGAAACTTGTTCGCCGCGGGGTTATCAAACCGGCTGAGACCGTCGTCGGTATCCTCACCGGCCATGTGCTGAAAGACCCGGAGGCGACCATCCACTATCACAGCGGCACGCTGCCGGACATCACCGCCGCTTATCCAAACCGGCTGCATCAGGCCGAGGCGGCATTGGAAGCGATCAGCCGCATTCTGGAAACGCAGGCGGAAGTATCAGATCGCCGCTAACGCCTGATCCAGATCATTCAGGATGTCATCAGTATCTTCGATACCGAGGGCGAAGCGTACCAGATTATCCTTAATCCCCAGGGCGAGCCGCTCCTCGGTGGTCTTTTCGTAATAACTCATCAGCGCCGGCTGCTCGATCAGACTCTCGACTCCGCCCAGGCTTGGCGCGATGTACGGGAGACGCACGTTGTCAATCAGCCGCGCCGTCGTCTGTAAGTCACCCGCCACTTCAAAGCTGACGACCCCACCGTAGCCGCTCATCTGCGCGGCGGCGGTGTCGTGGTCGGGATGCGAGGGCAGACCGGGATACCAGACCCGCTCAATCCGGGGATGCGCTTCCAGATACCGCGCGACAGTCAGCGCCGTTTCATTCTGCTGGCGCACGCGCACGCCCAGCGTTTTAATCCCTCGTTCCAGCAAATAGGCATTCTGCGGGTCAACCACGCCGCCCAGCACCCCGCGCGCATCCCGCAGCGCCTTGATGCGATCAGCACGCCCCACCACCACCCCTGCCAGCAGATCATTATGGCCGGATAGATATTTCGTCGCGCTGTGGACGACAAAATCAATGCCCCATTCCAGCGGGCGCTGGTTAACCGGCGTAGCGAAGGTGCTGTCAATCACCGTCAGCACGCGGTAGCGTTTCCCCAGCGCGGCGATACGCTCCAGATTCGCAATACGAAGATAGGGGTTCGTTGGGCTTTCGGAGATGATAAAGCGGGTTTTCTTCGGGATAATCGCGGCTTCCAGCGCGTCGTAATCACCCATTGGTACAACGGTGGTTTCCACCCCGAACCGTTGTAGAAAAGTCAGACAGAACTGGCGCGTGCGGCGGTAACAGTCATCGGTCATGACGATATGCCCGCCCGACGACAGCACGGACAGCAGCAGCGACGTGACCGCGTTCATACCGGACGCGTACAGCACCGCGTCCTCCCCGCCGTCCAGCGCCGCCAGTTTACGCTCGACGGCTGCCACTGTCGGGTTGCCATACCGCCCATACTCTTCCCGGTCGTCACCATCGCCCCAGGTCTTGCGCTCCATATAATCCATCAGGTCCTGCGTATCGCGGAAGGTATAGGTTGCCGTCTGGACAATCGGCGTCGTCAGCGCGCTGAACGCCTTACGGTGCGGTGTGCCACCATGAACCGCGCGTGTGCTGCTGCCCCGCCGGTGTATGCCATTATTGTGATGAGTATCCTGTTTACTGCCCAACCGTTCCTGTACCATCTTCCTAACCTCTCCACGACTGAAATAAAAAACCCGGTCGGCTGTCCGGGTTTCTGAGCGAACAAAAAAGACTTCACCTGAAGTCTTCGAGTTCGATGGGCATCTACCTGCCCCATACGCACTCTCATCTCTCAGAAACACTTCTGTCGGACTTGGCACCTTCCCTCTAAGGGGGGTTGCCGCGGTTTCACAGGGCCGTTCCCTCCACCGCTCTTTATGAGACGTTTTCAGTTGTTGGGCAACAGTGTAACACACAATTCTCAGTCTGACAACAGGCGTTTGAAATTTCAGGCAGTCTGCTTTATCCGGCAGCCTCTCTTATCGAGGGATAATTTTAAAAAGAAACCGTCGGCGCACCATTAACCAGATCGCCAGCAGTACTAGTGTTTCGCCTGCCGCATTAACCCATACCCTGTTCTCTCTAAATATGGGAATGTTATCCATCAGTACCACATAAAAGAGATGGACAATGAACACGTACAACGATGCCTGCCCAATAGGGATAAAAAACCAGCCAAAAGCTTTGTTAAAGCCTTTCCAGAAACGTGTCAGCAGCATATAAAAGAAAATAAAAGCCAGCAGGGTGTTGATCACACGTCCGATGCCCAGCCTGACACGAGAAAACCACCCGCTGTAGATTTCAGTAAATGTATCGGCGTCAATGATGGTCAGACGCAGATCATAGGGAATAACTGTCCAGGGATTGTTCAGACTGTAAACCAGCAGGATAAAAAAGAGAACAGCACAGATAATCAGAATCGGTCGCCCATATTTTCCCTGAATAATGCGTAACAGCTTATCCCAGTGAAAACCGGCAGCCACACCGATAACAAACAGAAGCTGCCATGCTAACAGAGAAAATGCATTTTCAAACTGTGCGATAGTGACGCGAGTAGGCTGAATGACATTAAAAATGTAAAAACCTCCGCTGATGACCAGCAGTAAAAGCGTTTGTTTGTGGTATAACGCCCAGAGGATAACAGGAGCAATAAACATCAGGATGACAAACAATCCCATGATGTTGAATTGTCCCGGCCCGTAACGAAGAACCAGCATATTCTGAATGAAATTGCCAGCATCCGCGCCAGGATTATTATACAGGTCATAGACTATCCCTGTCTGGGAATCCGTCCAGGTGTACAGAACACTTGCATTGATGGCAGGCACAAAACGCAATAAATAAACCAGAATTACGACCCACAGGCTGACGATGTAAAGCTGCAAGCTGCGCTTAAACAGTTTTTGGGCGGCTGAACGCCAGCCCTCCTTCGCGATAAGTGCGGGATAAATCAAACCAATAACCAGACCCGACAAAAAAACAAACACTTCAGGTTCGCTCACAACACCTATTCGTTCAGGAGTGAAAAGGTGATAGGCTGATGGGATTTCAATATGGGCGATAACCACCATCAACATGGCGACTCCGCGCAAGAAATCTATCCGTAAATCCCGCCTGGACTCACTGGCCGGATAGCGCCAACCCATTTCGGTTTCACTCACAACAGTCATATACCTGACCTATAATTTACGGACAGACGGATATGTCTTGTCTACAGCACTCAACCATATTACGACAAAAAGCGGCTTTACCACCAAATTGATCGGAATATTTCGCAATTATTCACAGAACAAATGCAGTTCAGGATATTCTGATTATGGCTGAAACTGAGACTATCGGCTTCGGCGCGAATGCTAAATGGGCGTATAATGCCATATATTGCATATACACGGAGTGAATGGGGTTGAGCCTGCAAGTCGAACTGACGATCATGAGCGGCGTCGAGGATGGTTTGCACCTGGACTTTAATGCTGAAAATGGAGATGGGCAGCTTGATGGTGACCGCTGGACGCTTAACATCGGTCGCCGTGAAGACAGTGATGTTTGCCTCCGTCACGATATGTTTGTCTCCCGCCTGCACGCCCGCCTGCATCTGAACGGCGACGGTTGGATGCTGGAGGACTGTAACAGTACCAACGGCACCTACATCGAACTCCGGGGCAGCGACGAACGTCTGACAGGTACCATCCCGATTCGCCCCGGCGAACTGTTTCGCATTGGCCGCACCTGGATGCAAATCGAACCGGAAGGCGGCTGATGTCTGCCATTACGCTCCGCGACATTCTGATCAACGCCCGTCAGGAAACCGTCCAGATGCGCCATTTTTATGTTGGGGTGGAGCATCTGTTTATTGCGCTGCTGCAAATTCAGGGTGGGCTGGCCGGCGGCGTTTTGCAGGAACAGGGCTTTACCCCGGATTATGTCATTGAGGCGATCCGCCGCAAGACCGGCAAAGGTACGCCTCAACGAATGTGGGTTGGCATTCCTTCCACCCCCCGCACCGAACTGGTGCTCGACATCGCCAGGGAATTCGCCCTTGAAGAGGAACGCGACGAAGCCAACGAACGTGATCTGTTTAAGGCGATCATCTCCGAAGGCCATAATCTGCCCACCCGCGTGTTAACCGCCCTCGGCCTGGACTTGGATCGGCTGGCACAGGCCGTTTCGACCTATATCCCGGCCACCGAGGCACAGCCGCCGGATATTGCCGTGACATTCGGCGCGGACTTCGACCGAGATTTCACGATTGAGCGTGAGCATTTATTTATCCTCCGGCGTATGTTTGCCAGCTACCCGCGTATCCGTATCGAACGCCGGCTTACGGGCTTTCGCAAAGCCTTGATTCTGGTCGTAACACCCATCCAGGCCGATGAACGTGAGGCCGCGCCCATCGTAGCCAAGATTGACCATGCGGATAACATTCTGGATGAAGTACAGCGTTATGAGGCGCACGTCAAGAGCGCCCTGCCCCTTCAGGCCGCCCGGTTAGAAGACCCGCCAACCGCCCCGGAAGCCTCTGATCTGGCTGGTATCAAATACACCCTCGTCGCCAGTTCTGGCATCGCCCCACAGGATTTACGCAATCGGGTGCGGGCGCAGGGGGTGGATGATCTGGGACAGTTTCTTAAGCGGGAGCTTTACACCCGGTTCTGCAAAAACTGGTGGCAGCAAAACCGGCAGTACCGCTTTCAGGCCTGGATGGAATACGACTGGCTGCTGCCGCCCACCCTCACGCTGGATTTCGCCGGTGACCTCGAACCGCCGCCGCAGGCGTTGGTGCTGCGGATTCCCTTCAACCGCGCCCGCGCCAAAACCCGCCTGCGCGAACTGGAACATGGCGATGTGGTGGTGCTGGAAAACTTTGCCGTTCAGCGTATTGACCGCGATGAGAACGTTGTGAAACTGGCAGTCGGTTATGGCAGCGAGGCCGACAAACGTGCGTACAAGGTTGAAGTGCGCGGTCTGGATTTGTCGCAGAACCTCTTCTACCGGGGCGAAATCGTCGAGCGCATCGTTGGCACCGTCTGGAAAACGCGCCACGAAATGCTGCTGGAAGCCGCGCTTGATCTACAGCCAGACTTTGATCTGCGCCAGCGGTGGCTGCCTGCCGGTCACAGCCGGGTCGTTAATCCGCTCCATGTGTATGACGACCTGCTTGACCGTCATGTCACCGGTTCACAAAGCAAAATTCACGGGGACTTACATCTGGGCAATGTCCTGATCGGCCCGAACAACAGTATGTGGCTGATTGACTTCGGCCACACCCGCGACGGCCATACCCTGTTTGACTGGGCGACTGTCGATGTCAGCCTGTTAGGCGATGCCGTGATGCTCGACCAGGATGACTCCTGGGAAACGGCGCGCCACCTGCTGCGGCAGATCATGGCGCTGAACGGTCGTTTACCAGAAACGACGGACGGCGTGCCGTTCGCCGCCCTCCAGGTGATCGCAGCGGTACGGGACATCGTGCAGGAATGTTTGCTGGTGGCCGATCACTGGGAAGAGTATTATGTTGCTCTGGCGCTGTGCGCGCTGCGAGCCGTCACCTGGAAAACGATGTCCCTCGGTGGGCGGCGTCTGATGTTTCTGCTGGCCGGTTTAATGGCGCTCGAACTCAGCCAGCCGAATTCCGATACGCTCACGCCCTCGCCTGACGACGTTGATCTGAATATCCTGCCGAGTGCCTCGACACCCAAAACGGATGTCTTCGATAATATCGTGCCCGGCGACACACCCGGCTACGGGCTGCCCCACCGAAATAAACCGGGCCAGACGCGCCGCTTTGATGATCCCGATTCGTAGGGGGTACGGTGGGCCGTACCCCCTACCTGGAGTTTGGCAGTCTGAAGAAAGTCGTTGTCAAGTGACAGCGGCTTTTTTTGTGGGAGGCAGTGGAAAAGGGCTG
>JARKOK010000077.1 GCA_029975765.1 Aggregatilineales bacterium | reverse complement strand
GAGAACGTTCCATTTATGACGCTGCAAGAATCAGGCGGATTTTTCCAGCGACTTGCCCGGCTGTTCAGCGGCCAGGGCGAGTAGAAAAGGGGACTGTCCATGTCAGGGTTTTTCGACCGAATGCTTGGGCGCTCCTCCGCGAAAAGCGGCAGTGTCGCCAAGGAGCGCCTGCAATTCATCCTGGTACACGACCGGATAAACCTGCCACCGGAACGGATGGAAGCAATGAAGGCCGAAATCCTGGCGGTTATCTCCAAGTATGTGGCGATTGACCGCGAAAAGGTGGACATCGCCCTCCAACAGCGCAACCGTGACAGCCTGATCGTAGCCGAAATTCCGTTTTCGCCCAGTAAAGCGGATGATGAAGCGCACCGGCGGCTGGCGCAGGACACCGATGCCGATGCGCCCGTTGATGACGGTGATGACTTTTAATCCGGCGGCTGCGACAGCACGTGGACGTGACCGTACAGGTCTTTGATCGCTGCCTGCGTTCCCCAGGGGTATTCGGTAGTCTCCATTGTAAAGTCACCCCCTTGTGTTTGAGTTCGGCTGCCAGCGCGCGAATATCGCCGGTTACCATCAGGAAACCGCTGCTTTACTCGTAAAACTCTGGTGCTTTTTTGAGTGTTTCCCACTGCTCCCTGTCATGACCAAAAATCACCAGCCCGATATGCTCCCGTTCGACCAAATCCAGCAGTTTAATCGTACTGGCGCGAATCGCTTCGGCATCCGGGCTGCTGCCGTCGTCCTGCTCGTCACGGGTAAAACCCTCGCCGAAGGGTACAGCGTCAATCGTCAATAAAATCGCCCCCATTCTGGGCAGCCGCACCAGCACCGATTGATGTCCCGGCACATGCCCGCTCGTCTCAATCAGCTCCAGCCCTGGCAGCAGTTCGGTGTCCCCATCCACCAGCCGAATGCGCTCCATTGGCTGATCCCATTGGGGTCGAATGGCAGCATAACGTGGGTTGCTCGCCGCATCCAGATGATGCACACGCTGAACCACATACTGCGCCTGCGTGAAGGCCGCGTGTTTTCCGGCATGGTCGCCGTCATAATGCGTCGAAATGACGGTATCAATATCGTCCGGTTTTAAGCCCATGCTCGCCAACTGCTCGATTACGTCCCGCCCATTTTCAAACTCCGTTGCATCTTCAGGGATGATCTCCGGGAGGCCGCTGTCAATCAGAATATTCCTGCCGTCACCCGTTTGCACCAGATAACAAACAACCGGGATCTCGTATTCCGGCATAAACCCAACCTGCATCAGAACTAAACGCTGCGGGGTGTTCTGGCTCATCATCGTTTCCTGAAATAGACCAACGGGGCAAATGGGTATGTATAAGTGCGTAGCCTCCCTGCGGGACGCCTTGCCCTTTATGAATGCATAGTACCTCAACAACCTTAAGTTGCTGGGTCGTAGGGGCGGCCCGACGTGGCCGCCCCCCGGGGAGCGCACACAGGCGCTCCCCTACAGCACCCAGCAATCTCATCTTGTCGGTAATAGTTTCATGACTTACCGTGTCACCATCCCCCTGTGTGGTCAAGTGACAAGACTGATTGTACGGAAAATTTGTTCTATTTGTATGAGTGCGAGATGAGAAAAGCAGCAGGGTAGGGGCTTTTGCGACGCGCGGCCTGCGCTATAATGGCGCGCGATGTTGATTAACAGGAAATAGTGTGCATGGGTCGAAGCCTGAATTTCTGGCGGCAGTTTGACTGGGTGCTGTTTGCGACCACGCTGCTGCTGATTATCTTTGGCATTCTGATGATCGCCAGCGCGACGCGCGGGGCGATTGACCCCGAACTGCAAAGCCGGGTCCCCGACCAAATACAATACGCGATCATCGGTGTGGTGGTGGTATTTGTGCTGGCAGCGGTGGATTACCGGCTGCTGGGCGGCCTGCACCTGTGGCTGTATCTGGCGATGGTGGGTCTGCTGGTGCTGGTGCAGTTACTCGGTGTGGTGGGTGATGCCGGTTCGCAGCGGTGGATCAATCTGGGGATTCGCATCCAGCCGTCGGAAATCGGCAAAATCATCATCATCATCACGCTGGGGTATTATCTGTCCTCG
This sequence comes from Aggregatilineales bacterium, assembly GCA_029975765.1. Lineage (GTDB taxonomy): Bacteria > Chloroflexota > Anaerolineae > Aggregatilineales > Phototrophicaceae > CFX2. The sequence goes on along the minus strand of JARKOK010000077.1, from coordinate 14,149 downwards.
CGTTATCACGAAATGGATAAACTCAAAACGGTGTTCGGGTCGCTGCTGCATATCGCCATCCCGACGGGGCTGATATTTATCCAGCCTAATCTCGGCACGACGATTGTGTTTGGCGTGATCTGGTTCGCGCTGGTGTGGGCAGCGGGGCTGCGGCTGCGGCATATCGGGCTGTTCGTGCTGGCGATGGTTATCGCGCTGCCGATCCTGTGGACGCAGATGGAAGACTACCAGAAATCGCGCATCACCACCTTCATCAACCCGGAAGGGGATCGGGACGCTTTCTACAACATTCAGCAGTCGCGTATTGCCGTTGGTTCGGGCGGGCTGGTTGGCAAAGGCTATGCCAACGGCACGCAGAGCCAGTACCGCTTTTTGCGCGTGCGGCATACGGATTTCATCTTCAGCGTGATTGCGGAAGAATTTGGTTTTGTGGGCGGTGTGGGGGTGATGACGCTGATCGGCGTGGTCATTCTGCGGATTTTGCGCGGGGCGCGCATGGCCGCCGACCCACTCGGCAGCATGATCTGTTACGGCGTGGCCGCGATCATCTTCTTTCAGACGACGGTTTCCATCGGCATGAACCTGAATCTCTTACCGGTAACCGGCCTCACGCTGCCGTTCATCAGTTCCGGCGGCACATCGCTGCTGTCGATTCTGGCGGGCGTGGGGCTGGCGGAGAGTGTCATCATCCGGCGGAAACGGGTGTAAATCGGGACACGGCACGCCGTGTCCCTGCTCCCAAAATTCTGCTCTTTTAACACGGCAAACCCTGTTGTAAGATTAATCTCCATCGTTTAATCGCTGCTCAGGGTAATTATGACCGATTCGACTCTTCATCGGGTGCGAACCCGCTTCGCGCCCAGTCCCACCGGGTCGCTGCACATTGGCGGCCTGCGGACGGCGCTGTTTAACTGGCTGTTCGCGCGGCATCACGGCGGCTCGTTCATCCTGCGAATTGAAGATACCGACCAGAAACGGCTTGATCCGACGGCGCTGCAAACGCTGATGGAGGCGCTGCGCTGGGCGGGGTTACAGTGGGATGAAGGGCCGGAAGTGGGCGGGCAGTACGGGCCGTATGTCCAGTCGGAACGGTTAGATCTGTACCGGCAGTGGGCGAACTGGCTGGTCGAGAGCGATAAAGCCTATCAATGTTACTGCTCGCCGGAACGCCTGCAGCAGGTGAACCGCGAAAAGGAAGCGCGCAAGGAACCGCCGGGTTATGACCGTCGCTGCCGCAGCCTGACGCCGGAACAGCGTGCCGCATATGAGGCGCAGGGCATTACGCCCGTGATCCGGTTCAAAATGCCGCTGGAGGGGGAGACGGTTGTGCGGGATGCGATTCGCGGCGAGAGCGTGTTTGACAACGCAACCCAGCAGGACGCGGTGCTGCTGAAGTCCGACGGCTTTCCGACCTACCATCTGGCGGTGATTATTGACGATCACTTCATGCAGATTTCCCATGTGATGCGGGCGATTGAGTGGTTTCCGTCGTTCCCGCTGCACGCGCAAATCTGGCAGGCATTTGGCTGGGAGATGCCGGTTTATGCCCATTTGCCGGTGATGCTGAACCCTAACGGCACCGGCAAGATGAGCAAACGCAACCCGCCGAAGGACAAATACGGCAATCTCATCCCGGTAATGGTGCATGATTACATGCGCGCCGGCTATCTGCCGGAAGCGATGGATAACTTTCTGGCGAACATCGGCTGGAACTTTGGGGACGAGCGTGAGTTTTTCACGATGGCCGAAGCGATTGAACGCTTCAGCCTGGAACGTATCAACCCGGCTAACAGCGCCTTTCCGGTGGAAAAGCTGGACTGGCTGAACGGCGAGCATATCCGCGCGCTGCCGCCGGACGAACTGGCCCGCCGCCTGCAGGCCGTGCTGCACGATGCCGGGTTTGAGGCAAGCTTCGACCGGGTGCGACAGGTAGTGCCGCTGGTGCAGATTCGGATGAAGCGGCTGACGGACATCATTGATCTGGCGGGCTTTTTGTTCCGCGACGATTTCGCGCCGCCGCCGCCGGAGGAACTGATTCAGGAAAAGATGGACGCGGCTTCAACGGCGCTGGCGCTGGAACGCGCGCACGCGGCGCTGGCCGGGCTGGACGACTTCAGCCACGCCAACCAGGATACGGCGCTGCGCGGGCTGGCCGACGAACTGAAACTGAAGCCGAAGCAGTTGTTTGGCGCGCTGCGGGTGGCGACGACCGGGCAGCGGGTCGCGCCGCCGCTGTTTGAAACCAACGAACTGCTGGGTAAGGACGTGGTGCTAGAACGAATTTGCAAAGCGGCGGAAAGTCTGGCAGTTCAGTCTTGAAATGACCGGCGGGGTGTGGTAAACTCCATCCCGTCGAACATTGGGGGATAGTTCAACGGCAGAACAACAGGTTCTGGCCCTGTCGATCTTGGTTCGAATCCAGGTCCCCCAGCTTACGAAAAACTGGCGAGAGTATTCTCGTCAGTTTTTGTTTCATATGCCATGTGCTTACCGCAACAGCGAAACGAAACGGACGCTTGATCTGATTGACCGATGGTTTTACCGTCTGCCACTCAAGGCTGCGGGACGCGAGGGCTGTGTTTCGTCGTCGCAGTAGGCGTGGACGGCGGCATGGTACAGCCATTGTTCGCCCGGCATCCTGTGCCGGCGGTGGTCGGGGTCGGTTATATACTGGTTGTAACGCTGCCGCAGGTTGTGGGTTGTGCCGACGAAGATGACGCTGCCGGTGGAGTCAATCAGCCGAAATTCACCAGGTTCAGCAGGGGGCGGATTGTCCGGGGTGGCGCGCCGGGGACAGCCGGGGAAATAAGCGGTCATCGTTTGTACTGCTCCAGGTCGAGATGAGCCGATCACGCTGCAAGCGCAGCTTTCTTCAGTGTAAGCGGCGGCCAGAGAGCCGGAACGTGAAGTTATTCTGTAAAACGTAAAAAATGCTGGCCGTTGAAGGTGAGGCGGTTTTTGTGTATAACGATACCGTTCCATCCAGAAAGGGATAACCATGACTGAAGTGACCACCTCTGGCGCGACTCCCATCAACGAACCGACTGACGAAGCCTCGCGCTCGAATTTCATCCGCGACATCATTGACGAACACAACCGCACCGGGCGCTTTGGCGGGCGTGTGCATACGCGCTTTCCCCCTGAGCCAAACGGCTATCTGCACATCGGCCACGCCAAAGCGATTCTGGTGAATGTCTCGATGGCCGAAATCTACGGCGGCAAAATGAACCTGCGCTTTGACGATACTAACCCGGTCAAAGAAGAACAGGAATATGTGGACGGCATCCTGTATGACATGCGCTGGCTGGGCGCGGACTGGGAAGACCGGCTGTTCTTCGCCTCGGATTATTTCGACCAGTTATATGACTGGGCGGTGCAGTTGATTAAAGCCGGCAAGGCGTATGTGGATCATCTCAGCAGCGACGAAATCCGCGAGTATCGCGGCACGCTGACGCAGCCTGGCAAGGACAGCCCCTACCGCAATCGCCCGGTGGAGGAAAATCTGAAGCTGTTCGAGCAGATGAAGAACGGCGAATTTAAAGAAGGCGAATGTGTGCTGCGAGCGAAGATTGACATGGCCTCGCCCAATCTCAACCTGCGCGACCCGGTGATGTACCGGATTCGTCATGCCAGCCACCACCGCACCGGCGATAAATGGTGCATTTACCCGATGTACGACTGGGCACACGGGCAGTCCGACTCGATTGAGGGCATCACGCACTCGCTGTGTTCGCTGGAATACGAAGACCACCGCCCGCTGTATGACTGGTATCTCGACCAGTTGGGCATTTTTCACCCGCAGCAGATCGAGTTCGCGCGGCTGAACCTGAATTACACAGTGATGAGCAAACGAAAGCTCATCCGGCTGGTGCAGGAAGGCCACGTGCGCGGCTGGGACGACCCGCGTATGCCGACGATCACCGGGATGCGGCGGCGCGGTTATACGCCGGAGGCGATTCGCCTGTTCTGTGACATGATCGGCATCGCCAAGAGCAACAGCACGGTTGACATCGGTATGCTGGAATACTGCGTCCGGCAGGATTTAAACAAACGCGCGCCGCGCCGCATGGCCGTGCTGCGCCCGTTGAAGGTCGTGCTGACCAACTATCCCGAAGGGCAGGTTGAAGAACTGGAGGCGGTGAATAACCCCGAAGACCCCGCCGCCGGAACGCGCACCGTTCCGTTCTCGCGGGTGCTGTATATTGAGCAGGATGACTTCATGGAGAACCCCGCGCCGAAGTATTACCGTCTCGCGCCGGGGCGCGAAGTGCGGCTGCGTTACGGTTACTTCATCAAGTGCGAGGAAGTTGTTAAGGACGGGCAGGGGAACATCGTTGAACTGCGCTGCACCTACGACCCGGCCACACGCGGCGGCGAAGCGCCCGATGGCCGCAAGGTCAAGGCGACGATTCACTGGGTATCGGCTGACCACGCCGCCGAAGCCGAAGTACGCCTGTACGATCATCTGTTCAGCGTGCCGAACCCCGGCGAAGATGAAAACGTGGACTTCACCGGGCAGATCAACCCGAACTCGATGGAAGTCCTCAGCAGCGTGCGGGTCGAGCCGAGCCTCGCTCAGGCGCAGCCCGGCGAACGCTACCAGTTTGAGCGCATCGGCTACTTCGCGGCAGACCCGGACTCAACCGACGGCAGGCCGGTGTTTAACCGCACCGTCACGCTGAAGGACGAGTGGGCAAAATTACAGAAGAAGGGTTAGCGACCTTCGTATGAATCGAAACAGCTTATCCCGCGTGGGTGTGGCCGGCGTGGTGGTGGCCGTCGCCGGCATTGTCCTGTTTGTGGTGCTGTGGGCCATCCTCGGCCAGATGGGCGTGGACACGGTGGCGCGGCTGCTGGTCGCGTTTTGCCTGCCGCCGGCGCTGCTGGCTCTGGTGATCGGCGCGTACATTCTGGTCGTCAAACCGAAGCGGGATGTTTAGGTTTTCTGCAACCGGAGCACCAGTACGACCGGCAGATCATGGACAGCCGAAGGCGGCTGGCGGCGCGGTTCGGCAACGGCGGTGATGAGCAGTCCGGCTGGCTGCGCCGCCGCGTGATAATCGCTGTACAGGTGCGGGTAATGTTCGACGGCGTAGGTCTGGCCGTCCGGCGCGGTAAAGGTGCGCCGCCTGCCGCTCAGGTACAGCAGCGGGTGAAAATCGCTGACGAGCGCCCAGCCGCCGGGTTTCAGCACCCGGCTGATTTCACGCAGGGACGGCGCGAGCTGCGGCAGATGGCCGAGCGCCAGCCCGCAGAGCACGCCGTGTACGGCGGCATCCGGCAGGGGGATGGCTTCGCTGCTGGCAAGCGCCCGCCAGCGCGCTGGATTACGCGCCAGCATGGCGGCGCTGTTATCCAGACTGATGACCGCCGCCGCGCCGCGTCCGGCGGCGATAAGGCCGTAACGCCCCGTGCCGCAGGCCAGATCAAGCACCGTCTGCCCGGTCAGCGGCGGCAGCAGGTCGAGCATGGCGGCTTCTTCCACCTGCATGAGCGGGTTGTGGGCGTGAGGGGGATAGCTGGCTGCCCAGCGCGCATAGGCTGCAACGCTGGCGAGCGTGGGCGGCGCCGGCGGACGGCGGAGCAGCCGTCGCAGGATGGCTTTCACCGGCTGGCGCCGTTCGCCTGCTGCATCAGGTCGTCTTCCTCGTCCATCGTCGTGCCCATGATGATATAGTCCGCCCAGATGAAAAAGGCACGGTCGTCGCTGTTGTAGATCAACTGCGCCCGCCAGGGCATCCGCAGCCAGGCATAGGCGATGCGCCGGCGTTCGTAGCGTGTGGTGCGGTCGCGCAGTTCGTGGTACCAGCGCGGCAGCCGGAAGAAGCGGTAGTGCCACTTGATGGTGGTTTCATAGTTCTGATAGCTGAAGACAGCAAACAGAATACTCAGCAGTCCCAGACCGATCAGCGGAAAGGCAAGCTGTAGATAACCCGGTGCCCACGCGCCGAGCGCGATGGACAGCATCCCGGCCCAGAACAGCAGCGGCACCACCGGCAGATAGAGCGGTTCGGTTTCGCCATACCGCTCGAAGGCGTGGATAATCGGACTCTTCAGATAACCCATCAGGATGAGGGCGCTGCGGGCCAGAAAGAGGATGCAGATCAATGCCAGAGCCAGAAAAAACATGATGTCGTTCTCGATTACAGCCGCAGCAGGGCGCGTGGCCCTTTGTACAGCGGGCACACACAGCGTTCACATTCCGGGCGCTGGCCGGTGCGGTAGGCCTGCCGGAGCGCCTGAGCGGCAGGGGTGTTAATAAGGTCGTGCAGCGGCGCGCGGCCAGCCGTCCCGGTCTCTATTTTCCCAAAACCGGGCAGAAAATAACAGGGGCGCAGCGTGCCATCCACCTCGATCACCACATTGAGATGCGGCGCGTTGCAGCGCGGCGGCGGAAAGGCGGCGGCACCGTTCAGCGCCGAGAAGTAATCCACCATGCGGCGCAGCTTGGCGGGCGATTCCGCGATCAGGCCGCTGGCAAAATCCCCGGCGAACCGCGTTTCCAGTTCATCCAGCACTGCCGCCAGCGCGCGCACATCGTCCGGGGTGAGGGCGACAGCCGCCGGGCCGTGTCCGGCAGGGATGGCGATCAACGGAATAAAATCCTCGCCCTCCGGCAGAGCGCCATTCTGGAAGCGCGGGCCAAACGCATAGGCGCTGCTCACATCCACCGTCAGGAAACTGATGCGGCTCGCGCCCGCCGCTTTCGCGGCTTCGATGATCTGCGGCAGTTCGTGATAATTGGCGCGCTGCACCGTCGTGCGCGTGGCGACCGGCACGCCGCCGGCCTGGACAGCCCGCATTCCATCCAGCACCAGCTCGAAGGCATCCACGCCGCGAATGGCGTGATAGGTGGCCGCCGTGCCGCCGTCCAGACTGACGATGACTTCGTCCACGCTGGCGATCACATCCGCCGCCTGCTTTTTAAGCAGCAGGCCGTTGGTCAGCAGCATAACGGTCGCGCCCTGCGCGCGGAAGCGGCGGGCGATGTCCGGCCAGTGGGGATGCTGCATCGCTTCGCCACCGCTCAGCAGCACCCAGCGCGTCTGTAAAGCGGGCAGAGCGCCGGCAATCTGGCCGACCAGCTCCAGCGACATATTACGGCGTGGACTGCGCCAGATGTCGCAGGTGACGCACCGGCTGTTGCAGCCGTCCGTCAGGTACAGGACGACCAGCGGCAGGGTATGCAGGCGGTCGCCGGTCAGGTTGAGCAGATGTTTTACGCGCATGGTGTTAGTATAATCTCGAACGGCAGGTATTCAAAAACAAACGGTAAGCAACCTATCGCGGGATACAATCTATGCTAAAATCTTTACTGACAGCACGATCATGATTACTCCTCAACGAATACACGACGAATGCCAACTTTAGATTTTGAGAAGCTGGAACAGGGACCGCGTATGGCTTTTCTCGAAAAGCCGGACAGCGGCGCAATTGCAGAAACGCTGGTCGCCTTCGCCAACACCGAAGGCGGTACGATTGTCTTTGGGTTAAAGGACGATGGCGAACCGGCGGCCAAAAAGATCGATTCGCAGGTGCTGGAGAAGGCGCTGAAGGATGCGGATACCGCCTGCAATCCGCCGGTGGTCATCGGCACCTGGGAACAGGTCGAAAATGACAAAGGCACGGTGTACACCCTGCGCGTGCCGCGCAGCATCGAACTGCACGCGATGGCTGATGGCCGCGTGCTGATTCGCAGCGGGGCGAAAAACCGTCCGTTGGGCGGTCAGGAAATCCTGAAACTGGCGAGCGCCAAAAGCACCGGCGATTACGAACAGGAAGTGGTGCCGGGCGCGACGCTCGACGACTTCAGCAACAAGATCATCACCGAATATCTGACCAAACGCGCCGAGCGCACCAAGCGCCCGTACAATGGCAAGGTGGCCGATCTGATGAAGGAGATCGGCGCGATCAACGATGAGGGCAAGGCGACCGTGAGCGGTATTCTGCTGTTCGCGGAATATCCGCAGCACTGGCTGCCGCAGAGCAGCGTGGTGTTCGCCAAGTTCGTTGGCAAAACGCCGCGCGGCGAAAACGGCCTGGCCGGGTATACCCGGCGCGAGGAACTGACCGGCCCGCTGCCGCGCCTGATCGAAAATTCCTGGAATCTGATCTGGAGCGAGATGGCGGTCAGCGCCGTTGTCAAAGGTCTGGAGCGCGAGGAAACCACCGAATACCCGCAGTTCGCCGTGCGCGAAGCTATCGTGAACGCGATCTGCCACCGCGACTACCGGCTGAAAGGCCGGCGCATCGAAATCCGCATGTACTCCGACCGGCTGGAAGTGATTTCACCCGGCGGCCTGCCGGGGTTTATCACGGTGGAGAACATCGTGGATGAACACTTCAGCCGCAATCCGCGTGTGGTCAACGGCCTGTTCCAGTGGGGGTACATCGAGGAACTGGGGCTGGGCATTGACCGTATGGTCGAGGTGATGCAGCAGGCCGGGCATAAACCACCGTACTTCGACGCCCGCCCGTACAGTTTTGCCGTCACGCTGTCGAACGAGCGCGAACGGCAGAAGCCGCCGGAATGGGCGCGTAATACCAACCACCGGCAGGCGCGGGCGCTGCAATATATCCGCGATCATGGTTCGATCACCAACCGCGAATATCGCGCGCTGTGCCAGGGGGTGTCGGCGGAAACGCTGCGGCTTGATCTGGCTGATATGGTGGAACAGGGGATTTTGCTGAAAGTTGGGTCAAAGAAAGGTACGTATTATATTTTAAAGTGAGCGTGACCGGCGGCAATCTGGCCGTCGTCACGGCTTGCGTGAGGCCAGTATGTAGGGGAGGGTCTTAGACCCTCCCCTGCCAACGTTAATGGGTAGGGACTGTGGCGGCGATGGACTCATTACTCGGTGTGGTGACACTTGCCAGCGGCGGCCTGCACGGGCTGCTGCTGCTGTACGCCGTAGCCCGGCGGCAGCGCGCGCGCACCGGGTACGGCTGGCTGCTGCTGACGCTGGGGCTGTCGCTGCTGGCGACACTGACGTTTCTGCTCCCAGCCGGGACGCTGGTCGGCGGCAAGTTCGGGCGGAACGCGGCGCTGACACTGGCGCTGGCGGCGGTCGTCATCGCGTTTGGGGCGCTGGTGATTACCGACGTGTGGCGGCAGGCAGCGATACGGGGACGGCGTGCCTGGCTGGTGCTGGGACTGGTCTGGCTGGTGGGACTGCTGGGGGCGGGCGCGGCCAGCGAGAGTATCACCATCGCGCAGGGGGAATGGCTGGTTTCGGCGTTTCAGGAACGCCAGCCGTTCAGCCTGACGGCGCTCGGTGGGCTGGCAGTGCTGGCCGCCGTACTGCTGGGGGTGGCTTTCTATTCGTTTTATGTCGCACCCCTGCCGGAAATCGCCAACCGGATTCTGTTCTGGATTATCAATATCGCCGTCGTGCTGGTCGGCGCGATGCTGATGCTGAGCGGCAGCCAGACGCTGACGCTGCTGGGGCTGATTACGCTGCTGGTTGGTATGGCCGGGGCGGTGTACGCGGTGTTCTCGTATCGGGTGTTTGACATCCGTACCAGCGCCAGCCTGGCGCTGCGAATGGCGCTGGTCATCACGCTGATGGGTTTTTTGCTGTACCTGGTGCTGCAAGCGATAAGCCGGCTGCCGGTGCCAACCAGCACCGAAAGCAATCTGCTGCTGGCGCTGCTGGCGCTGGCGGTAGCGGTGGTGTATGTGCCGGTGCGCCAGGCAGCGGAGTGGGTGGTGCGCCCGATCCTACGCCGTGGATTGGTCAGCCCCACGCTGGCGACCCGCAAATACAGCCAGCAGGTCTCCGGCGCGGTCGAACTCGATCAGTTGATACGTATCGCCAGTGATACGCTCAACGACTCGTTAAAAGTGCGGCGCTCCGGGCTGGTGCTGGTGAACGACACGGATGCCGCCGATGGACAGATTGGCCTGCTGGTGATGCCCGGCGGTGGATTTGCCGATCTGAAAGGCACGCGCGGGTATCTCTCCAAAACGGGGCCGGTTTATCGGCAGTTGGCCGTTAAACAGTCGCCGCTGTCGCAGTTCGATCTGGAGTACGGGCCGGAGTATCAGACGCAGACCGACCGCGAACGGCAGTTCTTTGAGTCGCTGCACATGAGCGCCTACGCGCCGATCATCGTGGAAAACTCGCTAATCGGCGTTCTGGCCTGCGGGCCAAAACTGAACGACGCGCCGTTTTACCCGCGCGATCTGGAAGTGCTGGCGACGATGGCAAACCAGACCGGCGTGGCGCTGCGGAATGCGCGGCTGGTGGCCGATCTGCGCCATCTGAACCGCAGCATGGAGTCGCTTAACAAAGGGCTGGAAGAAGCTAACCAGCAGATGGAAAAACTCGACTCGGTAAAAACCGAGTTTGTCACCATCGCCAGCCACGAACTCCGTACACCGCTGGCGCAGATTCGCGGTTATACCGATATCATGGATCAGCTCAATCAGGCCGGGATGCTTAATCCAGACCAGATCGGTGGGATGGTCGGCAATCTGCGAAAAGCCGCTGAACGGATGGAAGAACTGATCACCGCCATGCTGGATGTGAGCCAGCTTGATGTGAACGCGATGGACTTACGCTTTTCGCAAACCACGCCGGAAAGTGTCATCCGTATGGCGATAGAACCGCTGACGGACGCGATCAAACAGCGTAAACTGACGCTGTCGGCGCGCGGTTTGCGCGGCCTGCCGACGATTGAGGCCGATATGCAGCGGCTGGTGCAGGCGTTCCGTAATATTGTTGTCAACGCGATCAAATTTACGCCAGATGGCGGGCGCATCGAAATCAACGCCAGCTTACAGCCGGGCGATAAACCTGGCGACCCCGACTATATCCTGGTAGCGATTGCCGATACCGGCGTCGGCATCGCCCGCGATAACCTCGAACTCGTCTTCCAGAAGTTTTACCGCGCCTACGACCCCGGCCTGCATTCCACCGGCACCTATAAATTCATGGGCGCTGGCCCTGGGCTGGGGCTGACGATTGCCAAAGGTGTGATCGAAGGACACGGCGGCAAAATCTGGGCGGAAAGCCCCGGCCACAACATGCAGTCCTGCCCCGGCACGACCTTCTTTGTGGTGCTGCCGCTGGTGCCGCCGGCGAATGCCCGCCGCATTCTGCCGATGGAAGGCGAGAAGACGTAAATTCCCCCAGCCGGTAAGCCTGTTACCGCGACAAGATGAGCATGAGAGGTGTTTCCGTAGGGGCGCAACGCCTTGCGCCCCTAGACGCCATGTATTCAATATGTTTGTACTCAGGTGACTGCCAGCCTCATCTGAAAAACACGCTGCCACCTTTTTGAAATTTGCCTAATATGTCAGTAAAATTTGACGTTTGTGTTAAAATCGTTAAAGGTTTTTGGCCGGGATTTAACATAATGGGGCAGAAATCAAGAGAAACACTATGAGTCGTATATCTGCATCTTCCACTCTTCAGGTTCTGTTAGCCTCGTTAAAAGATCAGATTCGTCATAACTGGTTGGTCGTGCTGAGAGCCGCCGGCGCTGCCCTGATGATCGTCCTGGGGGCATTCGCGTTTGGGCAGGCTGTCAATGTGCCGCTGGATGTTTTAACCCGCGACCCGGCGGCCATTTCTTATACGCCGTTCTACTACGGCCTCTTTACGTTCCTGAATATCGCTCTATGGACGACGGCGCTGATCAGTTCGCTGTTCGGCCTGTACCTGCTGGCGGGCAGCCCACAGCGCCGCGTGCAGCGCCGCTTCCTGCTTGCCAGCGTCATCGTCAATGGGCTGCTGCTGGCCGATGATGCTTTCATGCTGCATGAAGAAGTGGTGCCGCGCTATCTGGGTATTCCCGAACCGCTTGTTTACACACTCTATGGGCTGGTGCTGCTGGGGTACGCCGCTCTCTTTTACCGGCAGATTTTCAGCAGCGGGTATATTTTACTGGTCTGCGCGGGGGTCTTTTTTGCGCTGTCCATCAGCGTTGATCTGTCCATTCCGATTAACTGGGAAGGCCTGATAGCCCAGCATCGCCTGGCCGAACATCAGGTCATCTTTATTGAGGACAGCCTGAAATTCGTGGGGATTGTGATGTGGGCCGTATTTTTTGCCCGGTATCTGCTCAGGTTTATCCCTTCACTTTATAAGCCAGTGTCGCAATCGCTGGAACTGCCATGAACCGTCTGACCACTACCTGTGCTGTACAGTCGTGACGCGGTAGGTAATACTCAGCCAGTCACCGGCGGTGTTATCACCCGTTTCACGACTGCCTGAAATCTACTGTTATTCCCGCTGGTGAAATATTCGTTGGGTGCGGGCTGCGGCGTGAGGCCGTCCGGCCAGACCCGCGCGACCTGCCGCGCGACCGCCGGGGCGGGGTCAACCAGCGTGATACCGGGAGCAAATGCCTGAAGTGTGTCGCTCAAAAACGGAAAGTGGGTGCAGGCTAAAACGATGTGGTCGGCGTTCGCGGCCACCATCGGCTGGACATAGCCCTGAATGATGGCGCGGCTTTCCGGTGTATGCTGGCTGCCGTTCTCAGCAATCTGTACCAGTTCGGGCGCGATCTGCGTTATCACCTGTACGCCGCCGGCGTAACGTTCCAGCACGCGCTGGTACAGGTGGCCGTTGGCTGTTGTGCGTGTGGTCAGCACACCAACCACGCCCGTTTTGGTCGCTTCGGCGGCGGGTTTCACAGCGGGTTCCATGCCCACAAATGGCACGTTGGGGTACTTCTCGCGCAGATCATACAGGCTGGCGGCGCTGGCGGCATTACATGCCAGCACGATCACCGCCGCGCCGTGTTCCAGCAGAAAGCGCGTAACCGCTGCGACGTAGCGGCGAGTTTCTTCCGCCGGACGCGGGCCGTAGGGCAGGTGAGCCTGATCGGCATAATACAGCGTAGGATGATGGGGCAGCCGACGGTGAATTTCCCGCAGCACCGACAGGCCGCCGATACCGGAGTCCAGCACACCGATTTTTGGGGGGTGAGGGTTTGGCTCCATGAGGAGGCAGGAGAACGGGCGCTATCCGCCATTCGCGGCGGCAACAAAGGCCCGGAACAACCGCCGCATCACTTCATGCTGGCGGAACAGGTCTTCGGGATGCCACTGGACGCTGAGAGCAAATTTTCGGTTCGGCAGTTCCACGCCTTCGATGATACCATCCGGCGCATAGGCCGTGACACATGCCGCCGGCGCGGGTACTTCAATCGCCTGATGGTGCAGGCTGTTGACCATCACGCGGGTGGTGCCCAGCACGGCGGCCAACCGGCTGGCGGGGTCTACGGTGACTTCGTGTACCAGCCCGTCACGCTGCTCGCCGTCGTGATTGATCGTCGTATCGCGCTGGGCCGGGATGTCCTGCACCAGCGTGCCGCCCAGCGCGACATTCAGCAGCTGGTGTCCCCGGCAGATGGCGAACAGCGGGCGGTCGTCATCGAGCGCCCAGCGCGTGAGTTCGAGTTCGGCGCGGTCGCGGCTGGCATCGGTTTTGCCCAGGGCCGGGTGGCGCTCGGCGCCGTAGAAGACCGGGTCTACGTCCTCGCCGCCGGAAAACAAAACGCCATCCAGACGCTTGTATATCTGGTGGCGTGTATCCGTGTCCAGCGCGAGCGGCAGCAGCACCGGCAGACCGCCGGCGTCAGCCACCGCTTCGATGCAGCCAACGTACCCCCGGTTATATTGCCAGCCGGTGTGGGGTGCGGAGAAGCTGGAAGTTGTAATGCCGATGAGCGGGCGCAAAGCCTAGCGGCGCTCCTTCAGGCGGGCGGCCTTACCACGCAGGTCGCGCAGGTAATACAGTTGGGCGCGGCGCACTTTCGCGCGGCGCAGAATTTCAATCTTCTCGACGCGCGGGCTGCGGAACAGGAATGTCCGTTCCACGCCGACGCCGTGACTGGCGACGCGCCGCACGGTGAAATTCTTCTCGTTGCCGCCGCCGCGCACACGGATAATCACGCCCTGGAAGACCTGAACGCGCTCGCGGTCGCCTTCGACAATCCGCACATGGACTTTAACGGTATCGCCGGATTGAATGTCCGGGTGATCCCGATCCGGCGCTTGCAGTGCTTCTAGTAATTCATTCACAGTGATTTCGCCCTTCCCAACAAAATACGCCCGCAGGCGCATCCGCTTTCTGTACAATAAGGGGGAATTATAGCATCCTCATGGGCGGTGGAAAAGGCTGTTTATTGCTTTGAT
>JARKOK010000067.1 GCA_029975765.1 Aggregatilineales bacterium | reverse complement strand
GACCCGAATCTGCTTGCCAATCTTCAACCGGCGCAGCACTTCGACAAACGGCCCACCCCAGATCACACCCAGTAAAAACGCTACCCCGCCGACGGTCAGCGCGAACGGTAATTCCCCGGCCATACATCTCCCTTAAAGCCTATCCATCCCCGCCGGCCCGATCTCAACATCACTGGCCGTGTTCTGGCGGCGGGTTTTAGGGACGGCTGCCTTTCGTCACAAGCATACACAAACCCGGACCTGAAAGCGAATATCCGGGCTAAAAAGCGCACTTCGATTGATCGTACTGGCGTGGCTCTACTGCCCCTGCACGATGCCGCCCTGCGACTTCAAGGCCTGGCGCACGTCGTCCGGTGGGATTTCCAGCAGGATCACCACCCGCTCCGCCAGCCGCCGGAAAATCGGCGCGACGACCTGGCTGGCCCAGCGCCCGTTTGGTTCATCCAGTTTGATCAGGATGATCGCCTGCGGGTCGTCGGCGGGCAGAAAGCCGATAAACGACATGATCCAGGCGTCGCTGCGGTAGCCGACCGGTGTCGGAATTTCCGCCGTGCCGGTTTTGCCGGCCAGGGTATAACCCGGAAGCTGCGCGCCATCGTCCAGGCCATCGCGCACCACCGCGACCATCATATCCCGCACCTGACGCGCGACTTCCGCTGAAATCGGACGGCCCAGGGGTACACGCTGCGACCGCACTTCCACGCCGTTGGTGACGATCTTCTGGACGATGTTTGGCTGCATCATCAGGCCGTCGTTAGCAATCGCGGCTACCGCCGTAATCATTTGCAGCGGCGTAACGGCCAGGCCCTGCCCAAAACTATTCGTGCCCAGATTGCTTTCGCTCCACTCCGAGTCGCCGGGTACATGCATCATACCGGCGGCCTCACCTTCCAGATTCACGCCGGTCAGCCGACCGATGCCAAACTGCGCCAGTTCGCTGTAAAAATTCGTTGGCCCCATCGCCGAGGTGATCGTCGCTACGCCGACATTGAGCGAGTTCACCAGCACGCCGGCAACATCGGTATAACCATGCGCGGCACGATCCCAGTTCTGAATCGTGACGCCGCCGATATTGATCTGTCCCTGGTCGGTGTAACCCCAGTCCTTCGTAATCGTGCCTTTGTCCAGCGCCGCCGCGACCGTCAGCACTTTAAAGACTGACCCTGGCTCGTACTGGCCGCTGATGGCCGGGTTGTTCCAACTGCGCTGGTCGCTCACGTTTAAATAGGCGTTGGGGTCAAACGAGGGATAACTCGCCATCGCCAGAATGTCACCCGTGCGCGGATTCATGATGATGATCGAGCCGCCCTTCGCGTTGTTCTGGGTTACGGCCAGTTGCAGTTCGCTTTCAACCAGATACTGTAAATCGCGGTCGAGTGTCAGGTAGATGTCGCTGCCGCGTCCGGCTTCCTGGGTATCGGTCTGGTCGAAGGGGATGCTGCTGACAACGCTGTTCACCGCGCGCCCGGCCAGTTGATCCTGATAGTAACCTTCCACGCCGTAATAACCGCGCAGATCACCGCTGACGTACCCCAGGATATGCGCCGCCAGCGTACCCTGCGGATAGCTGCGGCGTGGGATTTTTTCGATTGTCACGCTGGGAAGCTGCAAATCGAGTTTGAGCTGTTCGATCTGCTGGCCGACTTCGGCGTTCACGCGCGGGGCGAGCAGCACCCAGGGCTGGCTGCTGGTAACGGCTTCGTAGGTTCGCAGTTCGTCCAGGTTGAGAATGGACGAGAGCTGTGTGGCCGTGCGCTGCGGATTCGCCACCAGATTCGGGCTGACGCCAATCCGGTATTCCAGCGTATTAACGGCCAACCGCTGCCCGCGCCGGTCGTAGATGATGCCGCGCGCCGCCGCCAGCCGCACCGTCCGGTTGTAATCGGTGCTCAGTTCGTTCAGCACTTCCGGCGCAAGCTGCTGGAACGAGATCAGCCGCATGAGCAGCAGGCCGCTGGCGATAATCATGGCAACCAGTACAATCGGCAGCCGCCGGTTAAAGACATCCTGTTGGGTCAGCGTGGGTTGTGCCGCCATAACCTATTCTCCGCTGCTAAAGCTTCTGAACTGCCGCGTAAATGAGTCCCACTGCTGCTGTAACCAGCCGGTAAACGATTCGTCATAAACCGGCAGGGGCTGGACGGGTTCGGGGGTGGCGGCGGCGGCCGGCTGGCGGTTAGGGTTGTAACCATCCACGACCAGGTATTCGATGGCTTCGCGCCCGGCATTGGCAAAGCCCATCTCCTGCGCGCGCGCCAGCAAACGCGGCACGCTGCGCAGTTCCGCGATTTCGGAACGAAGCTGTTCGTTGGTCTGTTCTAACTGGTTGCGCCGGGTGATCATCGCTTCCAACTGCCGCCCCAGGGTGGACACGGACGCCGACTGCGCCAGATACAGCGCGCCGATGATGATGGCAATGATGATGCCCAGCGCCGCCAGCGCCACCGCCTGACGCTGCATCTGCCATGTTCGACCCCGCAGCGCGTGCTGCAACCATTGCTGCGACATAAACCGCTTACACCTCACTCCGCGTATACGTTACCGCCGGCAGAACGCCCTGCCCAGACCTTTATATCTTTTCCACCACACGCAGCTTGGCGCTGCGGCTGCGGGGATTATCGTGGATTTCGGCGTCTGCCGCCACTACCGGCCGGCGCGTCACCAGCGTCAGGCTGGCGGTATGGCCGCACACACATACCGGCGTGCGCGGCGGGCAGAGGCAGTCGGTGCTCTCCTGTTTAAAAAACTGCTTGACAATCCGGTCTTCCAGACTGTGAAAGCTGATAACCGCCAGCCGTCCGCCGGGTTCCAGCAGGCTGACAGCCTGCGGCAGCGCCCGTTCGATCACCCCCAACTCATCATTGACAGCGAGGCGAAGCGCCTGAAACACCCGTGTCGCCGGGTGAATCCGGTCACCGGGACGGCGGGGCAGGGCGCTTTCGATCACCTGCGCCAGTTGGCGGGTGGTCGCATACGGTCGCCCGGCGGCCACCGCGCGCGCTAACCGGCGGCTCTGGGGGTCTTCGCCATAACGGAAGAACAGGTCGGCCAGTTCAGCTTCATCCCACAGATTCACGATATCGGCGGCGGTGGGGCGGTCGCCCTGCGGGTCAAAGCGCATGTCCAGCGGACCGTCCTTCATGAAGGCGAACCCACGTTCCGCCGTGTCCAACTGCATGGATGAGACTCCCAGGTCCAGCAGAATCCCGCCGACTGAATCCCAGCCGAGACTTCGCGCGGCTTCGGCCATACGGGCGTAACTGGCGTGGACGATCTGCGCCTGGTCGCCGTAGGCTTGCAGCGCGGCACGAGCCAGCGCCAGCGCGTTCGGGTCAACATCCAGCCCCAGCACCACGCCCGCGCCCGCGTCCAGCAGCGCGCGGGTATGGCCGCCCGCGCCCAGCGTGCCGTCAATCATACGCGGCGCCGGCGGCAGCAGCGCCAGCACCGCCTCCAACAAGACCGGAACGTGCGTCATCAAATCCTCAACTGGAGCAAATCTTCGGCTTCCGCCAGCAGGGTGCGCGACACCCCATCGAGAGTCGCGCGCCAGTTCGAGGGCTGCCAGAGTTCGAGGAAGGTTTCCATGCCGGCGATCAGCACTTCGCCATTGAGCGCGGCGTACTCGCGCAGGTAAGCGGGAATCAGCACCCGCCCCTGCCGGTCAAGCGTGATTTCCACCGCACCCGAAAACAGCAGCCGGCGCAGCGCCCGCGCTGTCGGGTGAGTGATCGGCAGTTCGTTCAGCCGTTCAGACACCGCGCGCCAGGTATCATCGGGATAAATGACGAGGTTATGATCCAGACCGCGCGTGAGAATCGCGCCGTGCGCCAGGTGAGGCCGGTAGCGCGCGGGGATGATGAGCCGGCCTTTTTCATCTAACTGGTGAGAGTATTCGCCCCAGAACATTACAGCACCCTACGCGGCCCTAACATCGGGAGTTCAAGGTGGATTATACCACATTATCCCGCAGAACATTTTAAGAATCCCACACAATTTGATCAAAAGCTGGCTGACAGGACAAAAGTCAGGGCGGGTTTTCGCCCGCCCTGAGGTGTGTTTAGCCGCGCTGGCTGGCGGCGCCGGTCGAGGCCGCCAGCGCCGTGTTGATGGCGTTGCGTAACAGGCGTTCGCTGGTCACTCCCCGGAAACTGGCGATAATTTTGCCCTGATCGTTCAGGATGACGATAAACGGGATTGACCGCGCGCCGTACTCATTCACTAACCGGCTGTTGCGGCGGTCGTCAATATCAATGTAGTGGACGTATACATCGCCCTTGTACTCATCGGCCAGCCTATTCACGATAGGCCGCTGCTGCTTGCAATACTGTCACCAGTCGGCATCGAACATCACCAGCGTGACATTGCCATCGTTGTAGGCGAAATTCAGCGCCGGCGGCGCGGCGGTCTGGTTCAGGCCGCTGAACAGCCCGTATAACACGACACCGGCAATCGCCAGAATGGTCATCAACCCGACCAGCAGCCCGGTGTAGCTGGGTCGAGTTGATTCGGCGGCTCTAGGATAATAGACCACCGTTTCAGGCACAGCCGCCACCACTGCCGGGCGCACCGGCGCGGGCGGCACGACGGCTGCCGGGCGGGGTGCGGGCGGCGGCAGCGATGGTCTGGGCGCGGGCGGCGGTCCCTCCTGCTGGTCGAAGCGCAGCCGCGTTCCGGCGATTTCAACCGTATCATCCGGCAGCAGGCAGGTCGGCCCGCTGATACGTTTACCATTGACCAGCACCGTCACACCCGGCAGGCGCGGCTGGATAAAATAAGCGTTCTGCCGCCGGATGATGAGGGCGTGCGAAGCGTCGGCGCCGGCGAGCTGCAGGTGCGAGCGCGGGTCGCTGCCGATCAGAAAGGCTGGCCGTCCACCATCCAGCACCGCGCTGATTGAAATGGTGTCATCCGCCTCGGTTATCAAACTTCCCAGTAAAACCGTATCGTCCAATGCCTTACACCCCACCACCCAATTATGACGTTACCTTACATCATAGGGAAATCCAGTGCCGGCGGTCAAGTTTTTCAGGGTGCTTTTAATCTGATGGCCGGTTACTGGCTGCCATCTACCAGATACCGCGCGAGCAGATGCGCCGTGTGTTCCAGCGCGTCGCGGTGCGTGCGTTCGTAAGCGTGCGAGCAGTCCACGCCGGGACCGATCAGCCCCACACGGGCGTCACCCCCGGCGCGCCAGTAGGCCGTGCCGTCGGATGAGTAAAAAACATAGATGTCCGGTTTAAACGGAATCTGATGGGCTGCTGCCAGCCGCCGCAGTTTATTGTTCATGTCAAAGTGATATGGCCCACCGCCGTCCTTGACGCAGATGCTCACCGAAAATTCGTCGGTGTTCTGGCTGTCGCCAATCGCGCCCATATCAATCGCCAGCAGTTCGTCCAGCGCAAACGGCCAACCGGCGGCCCCGCCATGACCGACTTCTTCGTAATTGGCGATCAGGAAGGCGGTATCCTGCGCGGGCTGGAGGCCGGCGTCCTTCAGCGCCCGCAGCGCGCCGTAGATACAGGCAACACTGGCCTTATCATCCAGAAAGCGCCCCCGGATAAACCCGCTGTCGCTGACTTCCACACGCGGGTCAATAAAAATGAAGTCGCCAATCTCGATGCCTAACGCGCGTGTTTCTTCGGCAGTGGTGGTGCGCGCGTCCAGCCGGATTTCCATCATTTCGGCATTACGTTCCTGATGCTGAATATTGGAGTTCACATGCAGGCTGGGATTCACCGGCACGACTGTTCCCCGGAAGCGGCGGTTGTCATGGGTGCGAACGGTGACACCTTCCATCTCAATGCCGCCCCACATGATGCCGCCCAGCGGCGACGGTTTCAGCCGCCCGCTGCTTTTGATCTCGCGTACCATCAGCCCCAGCGTATCGGTATGGGCGGTCACACCCCGGGGTTTGCCGGCGGCCTGTCCCGGCCACACGGCCAGCAGCGCGCCCTTGCCGGTGGTGGTGAGCGTCAGGCCAGGAACAGCCAGCGCCGCAAATGCCGCCTGCGTGTAAGCAATCGCTTCAGGATGATAGCCGGTAGGGCTGGGTGTATTCAGCAGCCCTACCAGAAACTCCACCATTGCCGCGCCGTCAAAATGCAAGTCACCGGTCATATTGTCCCCCTTTTACTGGCCTGCTGCATCCGTAGGTTAAATGTAGCACTTTACGGTTTTCGCGCCTATTCAAAAAGGTCTCAATTTATTCGAGGACAGGATACCGGATGATCTACCGCTATAGGCACTTTATGCCCGGCAGTGCTACAATCCAGCCACAGGCAGACACTAAAGGCAGGCAGTATGACAGGTATTCAGGTTCGACCGGCAGCCCTAGACGATACACAGGCGATCAGCGCCCTGTTTCGCGCGCGCATCACGGCCTGGCAGCGCCTCAATGCCAGCGGGCAGGTCGAGGATGTGCCGTATACGGCTTTGACGATCTACGAACGCTGGCTGCACGGCGGCCCCTGGATGAGCGTCGAAACGGCGGCGCTGCATCTCAGCCACCTGCTGCGCGGGGCGGGGCTGCCTATCGTGGTCGAAGTCGAAGGGGAGGTCTGCGGTTATTCGGAAGGGTATCACGGGCAGGAGGCCGAACCCTACGGCGATCACCTGCATGTGGCGCACATGACCGCCGAACCCGACCTGCATGATGCGATCCTGGCACACTGGCTGGAACAGGCCGCTGCCATGCGCTGCCAGCGGGTGACGGCGACCTGCGTGGCGAACGACGCTGCCGCGCGCGCCCTGTACGAACGGCACGGCCTGCAACCGCTGACGCGCGTCCAGCGGCTCAGCCTGCCGGCGCGCACCGGGCAGGTGTTTTATAAAGCCAGCGATCACCCCGCCGCGAATCCGGCGCAGATCAACGGCTGGTATATGCAGGTTGGGCGGCTGGGCAGCGCGCGCCAGCAGTGGGAAACGCTGTGGCCGCGCACCTGGTTCGCCCTGCCGGAACTACGCGAGCAGCGCGCGCACCGGCTGCATTTTTCAGTGGCCGGGCAGGAAGCACTGGTTTACTGCCAGCAGCCGCTGTACGTGCCGCGCAGCGCCGAACTGTCATGCTGGACGCCCAAGCCGTTTTCGACCCAGGTGCTGACCGCGATCCGCGACTGGGCGCACCGCGAAGGCTACCGCACGCTGGTGATGCTGGTGCCGGACGAGGTGGCAAAACTGCTGGGGGCGGACGCCGAACCGGACGGTTATACGCAGGAAACCTACGCCGCAGCCGTGTAAACGCTGAAATGGGCGCAGAGTAAGGATAACCCGTATGCCTATCTACGATCCTAATCGCGTCGAATATGGCATCACCACCGGCCACATTCAGATTGTGGTGGAGGGCGGCCAGCAGCTTCCTGCCTACTGGTCGCATCCCAACACCGGCAGCCGCTTTCCCGCCGTCGCGCTGATTCATGACTGGTGGGGCATCACCCCGACGGTGCGGCGGCTGGCGAACCTGTTCGCACAGGCCGGGTATTACGTCATCGTGCCGGATTTATTCTATGGTCGGGTGGCTGCCACGCCGCAGGCCGCGATTGAACTGGTAAAAGCCCTGGGCGAAACGGGCTATCCACGCATTGACGCGGCGCTCACGGTGCTGGAAGGCCACCACAACACCAACAGCGATGTCGCCGCCGTTGGCATCGGCATGGGTGGCAGCCTGGCGTTTGAAGCCGCGCTGCTGCGCGCTGATCTGGAAGCGGCGGTCGCTTATTATGGTTTCCCGCAGCGGTATCTGGGGCGCTTCAAAGATGCGCGCGCGCCCATCCTGGCGTTTTACGGCAGCGCCGAACCGCACGTACAGCCGCCGGTCGTGGCGCGGCTGCGGGACGAACTGGCGCAGAGTCCGCTGCCGCATGAAGTTGTCACGCTGGACGGCGTGGGGCGCGATTTCTTCGAGGCCACCGCCGGGGAGTCACAACAGGTTGTTGGACGGCAGGCGCTTAATCACACCTTCGCTTTTCTGGAACGCTTCTTACAGGGGCCGACGCGCCTGCCGGCTGCACCGCATCTTTAAATCAAAAGACGGGAGGCATCCTTTGGGCAGCATGAAACGCTGGATGTATCGCGGCGGGCGGCCTAACTGGCTGGCGAAAATTCTGAACCGGTTCTGGGCGATGGTGCATTCGCTGGGGGTAGCGCCGAATTATCTGGTTACACTGGAAGTGCCGGGGCGTAAATCGGGAAAAATTGTCGCTGTGCCGCTGGTCATGGCGGTGATCGAAGGCCAGCGGTATCTGGTATCCATGCTGGGCGCGGACGCGCAGTGGGTACTGAATGTCCGCGCTGCCGGAGGCCGGGCGGTGCTGCGCGGTGGCAGCCTGGAGCACATCTGCCTTGAAGAAGTGCCAGCCGGCCAGCGCGCGCCTGTCCTGAAGGCTTACCTGCGGCGCGCGCCGGGGGCAAGGCCGCATCTGCCCGTCCGCCAGGATGCGCCGCTGACCGAGTTTGAGAAAATCGCCGGAGACTATCCTGTTTTCCGCGTCGTTCCTGAACCGAAGGTATCAACCGCCCGATCATGACTCGCTGCGACGTTTATCACCTCGGCACAGTCCCTTACCGCGAAGCGTGGGAACTGCAAAACCGGCTGGCCGACCGGCGCGGGCGCGACGAAATACCTGACCGGCTGCTGCTGCTGTCGCACCCGCCCACGTTTACGCTCGGTTCTTCCGGCGATGAGGCGAACGTGGTGTGGACGGCGGACGAACGGGCGCGGCGCGGCGTGGACGTGGTGCGCGTGGATCGCGGTGGTGATGTGACCTATCACGGGCCGGGGCAGTTGGTCGCGTATCCGATCATCCGGCTGCCCCGGTCGGACAGCCTGCGGGCTGACATGATCGGCTACCTGCGCCAGCTTGAAACGATTGTGATTCACACACTGGCGGATTATGGCGCGGCGGGCAGGACCATTCCCGGCCTGACTGGTGTATGGGTGGATACCCCGCGCGGCGAGGAAAAAATCTGCGCTATCGGCGTCAAAGTGACAACCCGCGCCGTGACCAAACACGGCTTCGCGCTCAACCTGAACACCGACCTGGACTACTTCGGCGGCATTATCCCCTGCGGCATCCGCGATAAGGGTGTGACCAGCCTGGCCGCCGTGTTGGGCGCGCCGGTTGATGAAGCCGAGGTCGCGCGGCGGGTGATCGTCCACTCTGGCGAGGTGCTGGGGCTGGAGATGCGTGTCACCTCCGACCGCTGCTGATCGCTGTACTGTGCGCGCGGAGTTGAGGTTTTTAGGTTCGCAGGTACGACGCACCGTTCAGGTCAATGATGCCGCCGGTGAGCATCTCGGTCCCGGCAGCGGCCAGAAACGTCACCGTATGCGCCACATCGTCAGGCGTGGCGACACGTCCCAGCGGACTTTGCTGGCGGATGGCATCCCAGGCGGGGGTCGCCTTATCGCTGGCGGCCATATCGGTTTCGACCACGCCCGGTGCGACGACGTACACATGGACGTTATGCGGCGCGAGCGCCAGCGCGAGATTCTGCCCCAGCGCGTTCAGCCCGGCCTTGCTGGCGGCGTAGGCGGGCGCTTCCGGTTTGCCACGAAAGGCGGTGCGCGACGAGACCATGATGATCTTGCCGCCGCCCGCCGCGACCATGTGGCGGCTGACGCAGTAGGACGTGTTGGCCGCGCCGACCAGATTGGTGGTCAGGATGCGCGACCAGGCCGACCGCCAGCCGGCGTAGTCCGTTTCCAGCGGCGGGTGTTCCTCGAAGATGCCGGCGTTGTTCACCAGCACGTCAATCCGCCCGAAGGCCTTCATCACATCGTTTACCATACGCTCCACCGCGTCACCGTCGGCGATGTCGGCGGCCACCGCAAGATGGCCGCTGCCCTCAAGCCGGGCCAAGGTCTCGTCAGCGGCGGTACGGTTGGTGTGATAATGCAGCGCCACGCGCCCGCCCAGCCGCGCGAAGGCCAGCGCGCAGGCGCGGCCAATGCCACGCGACGCGCCGGTGATCAGGATGTGCTGGCCGTGAAAATCACTCATAGACGGTCTACCTCACGGGTGAGATCAAGCGCGTATTCGATCAGTTCATCGGCGATACGCGTATGGTAAGCATCAAATGGCAGTACCGGCTCGCGGACACGGGGCGTGGGGTAAAGCCCCTGCCGGTGCAGCAGCCGCTTGAAAAAGTGGAGCGAGATGTCAAGATGCTGGTTGGAGAAAGCCAGCACCGGCAGCAGGCGGCGGAACAGGGCTGCCGCCGCCGCGCGGTCGCCGGCCTGATACAGCCGGTAGATGCGGGTGTAGATTGGGTGCAGGCCGGTGGGCATCAGCGTATGCACGCCGCGATCCAGCGCCTCGATCATCTGCGTGACCGCCCAGCCGCCGGAGACGTGCAGCCGCCCGCCGGTCGCGTCGAGCACCTGCGAATACTTCACCCCTGCCGGAACGACTTCAATCTTGATCGAACGGAACGCCTCAAACCGGTCGAACAGGTCGAGAATCAGCGGCAGCGGCAGGCCGTAACCCGCCGCGTCCCAGTCCTGGAGCATCAGCAGCGGCGGCTGTAGCTGCGCCAGCGCCGCGACGTGCTGCGTGTACTCGGCGGCG
The DNA here is from genome assembly GCA_029975765.1 of Aggregatilineales bacterium. Lineage (GTDB taxonomy): Bacteria > Chloroflexota > Anaerolineae > Aggregatilineales > Phototrophicaceae > CFX2. The sequence goes on along the minus strand of JARKOK010000067.1, from coordinate 14,625 downwards.
GTGGTGTAGGGAATGGCCGCCAGAACGCCGTCACAGCCCAGTTCGATCAACTGCCGCGCGGCGGCCAGCCGTTCGTCAGCCGAAGCCGCCGTCGCCCCGCCGATGACCGGCACGCGCCCGCGCGTGGCGTCCAGCGTGGTTCGCACTACCAGCCCCCGCTCGCCAGCCGTGAGTTTGTAGACTTCGCTCGCCAGCGCCGGCACCAGAAACCCGGCCACCCCCGACCGCAGCGCGTACTCGACATGCGCCGCCAGCGCGTCCGCGTCCACGCGGTCATCGTCGGTGAACGGCGTATTAAGAACCGTGACAATCCCGCGCAGGGCGGCGATGGTCTCCACCGCTTATCCCTTCAATCCGGTGCGCGAGATGCCCTCGATAAAGTACCGCTGGAGGATGATGAAGAACACAATCGGCGGCAGCGCCGCGAACACCGCGCCGGCCATAGACTGCCCGATGGACTGCTGCCCCTGCACCATACCGGCGCGCAGGCTTAAAAACTGCGCGATGCCCACCGGCAGCGTGCGTACTTCATCGCTGCGGGTGGCGATCAGCGGCCAGAAGAAGCTGTTCCATGTTGAAAGAAAGGTGAGGATCGCCACAGCGGTCAGCGCCGGACGCGCCAGCGGCAGCACCACTGACACCAGAATCCGCAGCGCGCTGGCGCCGTCCACCCGCGCCGCTTCTTCCAGATCAGACGGGATGCTGAGGAAGAACTGCCGCATCAGAAAGACGCCGGTCACATTCGCGCCCACCGGCAGAATCAGCGCCCAGTAGGTGTTGGTCAGTCCCAGCTTCGAGAACAGGATAAACAGCGGCACGACCGTTACCTGCATCGGCACAAACAGCATGGACAGGATGATCATAAACAGGATATTCCGCCCGCGAAATTCCATGCGCGCGAAGGCGTACCCCGCCAGCGAATCCAGCACCAGCACCAGCAGCGTGGCCGCCGCCGATACAAACACGCTGTTGAACAGCCAGCGCGTCATGGGGTAGTTGGTGAGGATGGCCTCGAAGTGTGCCAGCGTGAACTGGCGCGGAATCCAGTGAATATCGGTCGTGACAATTTCGGTTTCCGGGCGCAGGGCGGTGGTCAGCATCCAGGCAATCGGCGCCAGCGCCAGCACAACCACGATGACCAGCAGAACATACCACAACAGGCGGTTGACTCGGATTGGCATGTTATTCCACCCCCTGCAAACCACGACGGTAGGCGCGTATCTGGAAGAAGGCCACGAACACCAGCATCAGGAACAGGATGACGGTTACCGCCGAGCCGTAGCCGAATTTCTGGAACTGGAACGAGGTGGTATAGATGTACTGCACCAGCGTGAGCGTGGCTGTGCCGGGGCCACCGCTGGTCATCACATAGACCTGATCGAAAATCTGAAACGAATTGATGATCGTCAGCATGATGACGAGGAACGTGGTCGGCGCGAGCATGGGCAGCGTGACGAAGCGGAACAGTCCCATCGGATTCGCGCCGTCAATACGCGCCGCTTCGTACAGTTCGCCGGGGATGTCCTGCAGGCCGGCGAGGAACAGCACCATATTGTAACCCACCGTCCACCACACCGTCGCCAGAATCACACCCCACATCGCATACCGCTCACTGACCAACCAGGGGATATTGGCGATGCCCACGCCCGACAGATAGACGTTGAGCAGGCCGAAGTCCTTATCCAGAATCCACGTCCACAGCACGCCGACGACAGTGGACATGACCACAAACGGCATAAAGACAGCCACCCGCCCCAGCCCCCGCCCGCGATAGGGGCGGTTGAGGAAGATCGCCAGCGCCAGACTGAGTACCACCAGCAGCGGCACGGTGACGCCGGTAAAACCGATGGTGTTGCGGAAGGCTTCACCCAGGCGCGGGTCACGCCCCATCGCCTCAAAATTGCGAAAACCGATCCATTCCGGCGTGCCGACGGCCTGCCAGTTGGTAAAGCCAATCGCCAGTCCGGCCAGTGACGGCCCCAGCCGGAACAGCACAAACAGGACTAAATAGGGCAGAACGAAGAGAAAGGCGGTGGGGAACTGCCGCCGGGGCGCTGCCTCGGCCTGCGCTGCGTAGCCGGCAGCCGTTCGTGGCAGGATACGCATCTGCATTACCTCTCGCGGCCTGAACCGAACAAAAAACGGGGGCGACCCGTCAGGATCGCCCCACAGGTGTTCCCGTTAGGGGACCGACAGAATAGCGGTGATTTCGTCACACGCCGTTTGGACGGTCGAACGCACGTCGGCCTGTTCCAGCAGAATCCGCTGTCCCATCACCATCATCGGGGTGGGGGCGTTGGAGGCGAAAATCTGCGAGAACTGCGGAATGTTGGGCAGCAGTTTCTGGTTTGGCAGCATATCCACAAATGGCTGGCGGCCTTCGAGTTCGGCAAATTCGGGCGAAGCGATGATGTCCTGCCGGATGGGAAGCTGGCCGGAGGGCAGCCAGTCAAATGAATGCTCGGCCAGCCACTCGATAAAGGCAATCGCTTCAGCGCGCTTGGCGGGGTCGGCATCCTTCGGCAGGGTGAAGTTATGGCCGCTGCCCCACACCGCCGGCTCATCGAAAATGGTGGGATAGGCGGCGGTCGCCCAGCGGAAGCCGCTTTCGGCGGCAGCAGCCTGCATGGCCGGAATCTGCCAGGGGCCGTCCACCAGCATAGCGGTACGCCCGCTCAGGAAGTCACGGGCATAATCCGTCTGTCCCTGGGGCGCGGCATAGTGCTTGTACACCAGGTCTTGCAGCCACTGCCAGGCCTGCGCCGCCTTGTCAATGTCCATCACACACTGCGTCGCATCGTCGGAGATCAACTGGCCGCCAAGCTGGTTGTACAGCGCGTACCACTGGTAGAAACCGTGATGGTTCGTCTGCATGTTGATGGCGTACTGTACGATGTTGCTGGGGTCGAAGCCGTCGTCGCCGGGGTGATTGCCGTTGGCGTCCTTCGTCAGCAGACGCGCCGCTGCGAGAAATTCCTCGGCATTGGTGGGCGGCGCTTCGATACCGGCTTCTTCAAACAGATCGAGATTGTAGAACAGGCCATGCACGCCGAGATCGAACGGGAAAGCGTACATCTGACCGTTGTAGAACTGGAGTTCCCACGCCTTCGGCACATAGTTGTCCTGCACGAACACGGCGGAATTTGCCACGATTTCGTCCACCGGCTCGATCAGGCCGAGGTTGATGAACATGGCCGTTTCCTGCGGGTGCATCGCCATGATGTCCGGCGCCTGCCCGGCGCTGGCCCCGGCGATGAAGGCATCAAACAGCGGCGACCACGCCTGAATGGTGAGGGTAACATTGACGTTCGGGTTCTCTTCGTTGTAACGATCCACCAACTGCTGCATGATCGCGCCGTCCGGGCCAGTCCAGCCGCCCCAGAATTCCAGCGTCATTTCCTCCTGCGCGGCGGTCAGGCTGACCGCGCCCAGCAGAACCACCAACAGAACTAACAGAGCATATTTACGCATGGTTAAACCTCTTTTCATAATGATCTACACGTTTACCGAGAACGTTTAATGCCGGTGGGATTATGATGTGTTTTTACCTCCTTGTATTCAATCCAGCGAACTTGCTGCCGGGTGTCGCAGGGGAGCGCCTGTGTCACCCGGCGGCGGCGCGGATGCCGTCACATAATCCCTGCTGCTTCCAGGGCGTGCCAGGCGGCGTCAACCCGTTCGACCGCCGCCGGTCGCAGCGGGGCACGCACATCGCCAATCGGCACACCGCGCCGGGCGCACATGGCTTTAAATAACGACAGATCGCTGCCGTCGCCCAGGATGCGGCGCGCGTCGTCCAACTGCGCCTGAAGCCGGCGGCCCGTCTCCAGATCACCACGCTGCACCGCTTCGTACAGGCTGACCACCAGTTCCGGCAGGTAGTTGGCGTTGCCGGCCACGCAGGCATCTATACCGATGGCCTGCGCCGCCAGAATCAGGCCGTCCGGCCCGCTGGCCGTATTAAACGCGCCGCCGTGCAGCGACCGGCTGGCGAACAGGATCGCCAGCGACCCGCTGCTGTCCTTGAGGCCGGTCACATTCGGGAAGGCTTCCGCCAGCTGGAATACCAGTTCCGTTGTCAGACTGTTGGGGGTGACACCGGGATTGTGATACAGGTAGATGGGAACATCGGGCAGCGTGCGGGCGATAACGGCGTAATGCTCAAACAGCGCGGCGTCGCTCAATTTGTAGAAATAGGGCGGCACAATCGCTACCGCGTCCGCGCCCACGTCGCGCGCGTGGCGGGTCAATTCGAGCGTTTCGGCAGTTGTGATCGCGCCGGTATGAATGATGACCGGCACGCGCCCGGCAGCCCGCCGCACGACCCATTCGGCTACCTGTTTACGTTCGGCGGTGGTCAGCAGCGGGCCTTCGCCGGTCGTACCCAGCGGGAACAGCCCCGCGATACGGCGTTCGATCAGGAAATCAACCAGCGCCGCCGTGCGGCCTTCGTCAATCTGGCCGTCGTCTGCGAACGGCGTGAGCATCGGGACGATCACTCCGCGAATTTTCATTGGAACGTTCCTTCCATCAGCCAGTCTTCGGTGAAACGCGCGTAATGGATATTCTCGCGCCGGTAGGTGTAGACCAGATGCAGCGCGCCGTCCTGGGTCTGGGCCAGCGTGGGATACGAGATTTCGGCATATTCATCTTCAATCGTCTGGAGCCAGCGCCAGTTTTCGGCCTCATCGGCCAGCGCCACACACAGCGGCGTGCGATGCGTCGGGCTGTTATTAAACGCCAGCGCCAGCCGCCCGCTGCGCAGGCGCAGCAGATCGAGGCCGGAGTTGGGATTCGGCAGCGTGGTGGCCGTCAGCGCCGACCACGTTTCGCCGCCGTCGTGAGACTCTGACCGCCACAGCACACCGCCCTTGCCGCCGGTGCGGATATAAGCCAGCAGCCGCCCATCGTCACATTTCACGAGCGTCGGGTGAATATTGCCATCCGGCGATACCATTGGCGCGGTCAGCCGCCAGGTCGCGCCGTCATCATCGGACACGATCATGCGCGACTGCCAGGTGTTTTCGTCGTAGGCCGGCACGATGATGCGTTTGTCCAGCACAATAACGCGGCTGCGGAGCATCAGGCCGGGGTAATCAAACAACTGCACGGGTTCGCCCCAGGTCGCGCCGCCGTCGTGGGATGTTTTGAGATACGGAATGGCCGTTGTCCAATCGCGCCCCATGATGACGACGTAGAAGAACCACAGTTCGCCGCCGGGACGCGCCAGAAAAACCGGCTGGCCGAGCGAATGGCCGTCCACGCTGGCGATCACCTGCGGCGGTGTCCAACGATCCGTGCCGGGGGGCAGACGCGCCGCCAGCAGCGCCACATCCGGCGCGGTTTCATACGAGCCGCCCATCCAGGTCGTCAGCAGCCCGGCATCCCCCAGATCAATCAGCGTTGCCGCGTGAGCGAAAGGGCGGTCATACAGACGTTCAAAGACCTGACTCTTTAACAGCATCCGTTCACCTCTGAGGCCGCGACCGTACCATTGACATGCGCTCCGGCACGTAACCCATCCGGCGGGAAATCTCCTGCGCCGTACCAACGACCTGCTCCGCCAGCGCGGGCAGGCGCGCCCCGATGATCTGCGAGTCTCTGCCGGACACACTGCACGCGCCCACGACACTACCATCCGCAGCAAAAATCGGCGCGCCGACACAGAAGGTGTTGAGTTCGTGTTCCTGATTATCGAGGGAATACCCGCGCTGGCGTGTGGCTTCCAGGTCTGCTTGCAGGGCGGCAGGGTCAGCCAGCGTGTAGCGGGTGAAAGCGGTCAGCGGCGCGGCCTGTAATAATCGCTCCACTTCATCCAATGGCAGCCACGCCAGCACCGCTTTACCGACCGACGTGCAGTACAGCGGCGCGCGGTCGCCGACGGCGGTACGCGCCAGAAGGCGCTGCGAGGATTCAATCGCATAGATGTACAGCACCGCGTCGCCATCGCGGACGGTCAGATAAACCGACTCATCACACGAATCGGCCAGCGAGCGCAGCAGCGGCGCGGCGCGGTCACGCAGTTCCACATTAACCAGTACGTGCTGCGTCAGGGGGATCAGGCTTTTACCCAGCGCGTAAGCGCCATCGCCGGTCTGCTCGATAAAACCGTAGGCCGCCAGGGTTGTGAGCAGATGATGGGCGGTGCTTTTGGGCATTTCCAGGCGGCGGCTGATTTCCGCCAGCGTCAGCACGGGGTGTGACTTGGAAAACAGGGTAAGAATATCGAGGGCTTTCGCAACCGAACCAATCATCATATTATCAAGAACAACGTTTCATATTATGAAACTCAGTACCACTATATAAAATATACAGTAGTTTTGGGCTGCCTGTCAAGCAGTTGAGATGGACAGATGGACATTACCGAGCAGGCCAACCATGCTGGCCGGAAAGCCTAATATAACTGCCACATTATTTCCACAAAACACAAATTTTCAGATCAGATAATGCACTTAGAGTGAATTTTATAGTCCAAGTTCGGACAGATTTTGTCCTATATCGAGGAAGCGTATGGCTCATAGACTTCTGCTTATCATCATGATCGTCGTACTCGTCGGGTGTGCCGCACAACCCACGCCAACACCCCAACCCACTCCAGCGCCAACGCCGACGGAAACGGCGCAGGCGGAACCGATTCGCATTCTGCGCCTGGACAGCAATCACGCTGAATTTGCCTGGTCGGGCGAAATCCGGCGCGGGGTACTCGATGGCCTGAAAGCTAACGGTTACGAAGTAGACGGCGTGAAGGTCATCCTTGAAGACCTGTATCTGGACACCAAACGGAATACCACGCAGGAATACTTTGACAAAATTGGCGCCGAAACCATCGCTCATATCCGAGAAACGCAACCAGACATCGTGATTGTGAATGATGATAACGCGACGCGTCTGGTGGTGCAGCCCATGCGGGATGAAGGTTTCAAATTCATGCTGCTGGGTTTAAACGGCAAGCCGGAAGAATATGAGCTGGTCGGCAGCCCGAATGTCGCCGGAGTGCTGGAACGCCCCCATGCTGAAGAAATGATGGGCTGGATTGGGAAGGTCTTCGGGGAAACCGCGCGTATTTCCATTCTGGCTGAAGAAAGCCTGACCTCGGAGCGGATGTTTGGGGATGGCAGCGTCGAAGCTACCATCAAGGCGACTTCCATCCAGTTCGTGGGTCTGACCCGCACGAATGATTTCGCCGAGTGGCAGGATTACGTGAAGCAGGCGGCGGAAACCAGCGATGTGCTGTTCCTCGGCGCGTACTCCACCCTGCGAGAGGCGAATGATAAAGTCGTGGAGCCTCTGGCTGCGCTGAAGTGGACGCTGGAAAATTCCCAGATTCCGGTGATGGGCTTCTGGGAAGAAGCGGTGCATGTCGGCACGCTCGGCGGCCCGATCATCTCCGGTTATACACAAGGGTATGAAGCGGCGGTTCGCGCGGCGAAAGTTCTGGACGGCACGCCCATCGGTGACATCGGTTTCAGCGCGCCGGCGCGCGGCAAGCTGATGATTAACCGGCAGGCGATGGACAAATGGAACGTGAAGGTCCCACTGGATCTGATGGAAGTCTCGGAGATTGTAACGCAGTGAAACGCCTGAACAGCAGCATCCGAACACAGCTTATCCTGGTAACGATCATCTCGCTGATGGTGCTGGCCGGAACGCTGGAAGTCAACAACCTGTACCAGCAGCAGGCCGTACTCGTTAATTCGGAACGCCGCGTGGGTCTGACGTTAATCCGGTCAGTCAACAACACCATTAATTCGGTGCGTTCATTCATCAACTCGCTGAGTGATATTGCCGAGTTAAACACACGGCTGGCCGAATTAGTCCGGCTGAACACCAACATTGATTTCATCGCGGTAACGGATGCTGCTGGTCTGGTCATTTTCCATTCGGACAGCCAGTATACGGGCAAAGTGGTTTCGGAGTTTGCTCAGCTCCCGCCCGAAACCACTGTTGCAAAAGTTCTACCCGGTTTTAACGAGGTTTTCCTGACCGGGCTGGCCTTCGACAGTGAGGGACTGGTGGAAACGCCCCAGTACTGGATTATCGTCGCCAGCGCATCCGAACCGATCCATAACCTGCTGGCAGCGGAGGCCGCTTCGTCGGTGGCCGTGACGGGGCTGTTCACCGTCATCGCTGGCGCCATTCTGATCGTTTTCCTGCAGCGTTATTTCGTGCATCCGTTGGAACAGCTTACGCAGACGGCGAACGCGATTGAAGCAGGCAATCTGAACGTACAGGCTAACGCGCGGCAGAATAATGAAATCGGCCAGTTAGCCCGCAGTTTCAACCAGATGACACACGAACTGGCCGGCCTGATCAATTCGCTGGAAGAGCGGGTTAAAGAACGCACCCGCGAACTCGAAATCGCCCGTGACGAAGCCGAGCGGGCGAACACGGTCAAGTCGGCCTTTTTAGCCAGCATGTCGCATGAACTGCGAACCCCGCTGAATGCCATTATCAACTTCACCAAGTTTGTGGCTAAAGGCGCGATGGGGCCGATTAACGATGAGCAGAGTGAAACGCTGAACGAAGTGATTGACAGCGCCAAACATCTGCTGAACCTGATTAATGATGTACTGGATATGTCGAAGATTGAGGCCGGTTCGCTCAAGCTGTTTATCGAAACCGACGTTGATCTGAACGCCATCCTGAAAACCCTGACGTCAACCGGTAAGACACTCGTAATCGGCAAACCGGTAGACGTGCAGCTTGAGGCAGATACCGAACTGCCACTGATCATGGGGGACAAACAGCGTATCTTCCAGATTTTGCTGAACATTCTGTCCAATGCCTGCAAGTTCACCGATGAAGGGCGTATTACCATTCGTGCCCGGCAGACCGATGACGAGGTTCTCTTTGCCATCGAGGATACCGGGCCGGGTATCAGCCCTGAAGATCAACCGCTCGTATTCGAAGCCTTTAAGCAGACCACAACCGGCCTGCGGCAGGGCGGCGGCACGGGGCTGGGTATGCCCATTTCGAGAAGCCTGGCCGAAGCGCATGGTGGCCGCCTGTGGTTAGAGAGCACGCCCGGCAAAGGTTCGATCTTCTATGTTGCTCTGCCACTTCAGTCCGAGAATCTTGAACTATCCGTCCTGTTGTAATCCGTGAGGTGTGACGATGAGTGCCCAACAACTGGTTATCCTGTATGTCGAAGATGAAGCCCGCAGCCGCAAAGTCATGAAGATGATCGCAACTTATATGGGTTTCACCGAACTCATCATGTTTGAGGACAGCAGCGAGTTTGTGGCCCGGGTGGAGGCGCTGGGGTGTAAGCCCGATCTGATCTTTCTGGACATTCACGTGAAGCCGTACAGCGGCTTTGAAATGCTGGCGATGCTGCGCCAGTTGCACCAGTTCGATGATGTTCCGATTGTTGCCATGACGGCCAGCGTAATGAATGAGGAAATCGAACAACTACGGGTGGCCGGGTTTAATGGCTGTCTTGCCAAACCGATAGACATGGACACCTTCCCGGATACTGTCGCCCACATCCTGAACGGGGAAGAAATCTGGCGTGTCGTGAGTTAAGTGAAGAGGGGAAGTTTTCAATGCTCCTGAACAATAAGCGTATCTTCATCATTGAAGATAACATTCAAAATCGGGTCGTCTTCACGATGACCTTAAAGCTGCACGGCGCGTGGATCGAATTTGATCGCTGGGGACAGCATACCTGTTCGCGGTTGAAAACACTGGATCAGGTGGACCTCATTGTGCTTGATCTGATGCTGCCGGGGGGCGTCAGTGGTTACGACATCTTTGATGAGATTCGCAGCCTGCCCGAATATAACAGGGTGCCCATCGTCGCTGTTTCTGCCGCCGAGCCGTCCATCGCCCTGGCTAAAACGAGGCAGAAAGGCTTCTCTGGTTTTATCGCTAAACCGATAGATGATGACCTGTTTCCCCGGCAGCTTGCCCGGATTATGGCTGGCGAGGAAATCTGGTATGCAGGGGAACGCTATCAGGGTATCAGCTAAGGCTGAATTCGGCGGCCCGTTTGCCACATGGTTTGTTTTATTAATCAGGAGATGCTCATGAGCCAGTCCCATGCGCTGATTATTGATGATAACGCCAAGAATGTGACGGTGCTTGCGCGTCTGCTGTCCGAACAGGCAGTGAGCAGCACATCCGTCACAAATTCGAGGCTGCTCGATGCGACTCTGGGGACGACCGGCAGTCTTGATGTGATTTTTGTAGACCTGGAGATGCCAGGACTCAGCGGGTTTGATATTTTGCAGCGGTTAAAGGCCGACGCGCGGTTTCAATCCGTGCCGGTGGTCGCTTACACTGTTCACGTCAGCGAGATTCATGAAGCCCGCCAGCAGGGTTTTGACGGCTTTATCGGCAAGCCGCTTGACCCTGACCGGTTTCCGGGACAACTTGCCCGGATTTTGCAGGGAGACCCAGTCTGGGAAACGGCCTGACAGCCGGTAAGCGCAGTCTTACTAATCAGGGTACGTCTTTGTACCAGACGGCCACGCCGCCGTGTGATGAGCAGGTTCCCTGCCGGCGCTCCGAAAATGAGCACCATCCATCGTTGCATAAGGCCGTACCGCCGCTGGACTGGCAGGTGATCTGAGGTGGTGCAAGGCTGATCCCGTCAGGCATTGACGTTGGAATGGGCGGGTAGGTCGGGAAGGGGGTGGGCGTGAAAGTCACATACTGCGAACCAATATCGGGATCGGCTGCGGTGAGTAAGGAACTGTGCACGTAGCCCGCCTGGCTGCTGGCGCGGATATGGTACCAGTCTGAACTGCCGGCGAACCGCTGTCCCCGCACCGTTTCCAACACGGTTACGGCGGTGCCGGGGCGCAGAGCGGTGATAATCCGGCAGCTGGTTTCCGGGCAGCTGCGCAGGTTGGCCGTGCGCAGGTTCACGTACAGGATGTTGGGCTGAGCCACAGCCGACATTATGACCAGCAGAAACAGGCCGACTGCGACCAAAACACTCTTTCGCATTATTCGTGCCCCGTTCAACCTTTTCGAAATTTTACCCCATTGTTACAGGGCGGATAAATAGGCCATCCGGCTCAGTCCGCCGTTCTCACTGAATTGGCCGGCGCCGATCCTCGTCCAATAGTTTTCCTTCAATCGTGACCTCTGTTAGAATGAGGGCTGTAGGCACGATAAGACTATGACGATTCGACCGAGCAGCAGACAACGGATTCTGATCGCTGCGGGCGGCACTGGCGGGCATGTGTACCCGGCGCTGGCCGTTGCCGAGGCGGTCAGACAGCAGCATCCGGGCACCGGCCTCGCCTTTGTGGGCAGCGCCGGCGGTTTCGAGCGCCCACTCGTGCAGGAGTCGGGCGTGACGTTTGATTCCTACGCTGAGGTGCGCGCCGGGCCGCTGCACGGCGTCAGCCTGCCGCGCAAGCTGTGGAGCCTGGTGAATCTCGCTGCTGGCACGCTGCAAGCCCTGTGGCGGCTGCTGCGCCACCGACCAGGCGCGATCCTGCTGACGGGCGGGTGGAGCGGCCTGCCGGTATCGCTGGCGGGCTGGCTGCTGCGCGTGCCGATTCTGATCTTCCTGCCGGACATCGAACCGGGGCTGACGATTCGGGCGCTCCAGCCCTTCGCGCGGCGCGTGGCCGTCACGACGGCAGACTCGCAGCCATATGTGCCGCCGCAGAAGATGGTTGTGACCGGATATCCCCTGCGAGCGGCCCTGACGCGGGCCACGCGCGAGGCGGCAATACAGCACTTTCAGCTTGACCCGGCGCGGCCTACCCTGCTGGTGTTTGGCGGCAGCCGGGGCGCGCGGGCGATCAATGAAGCGGTGCTGGCGGTGCTGCCGGAACTGCTGGCGGACGGCTGGCAGATCATTCATGTTACCGGCACGCTGGACTGGGCGGACATTGAACGGCGTGTCACCGGCCAGCCGGATACGTACCATGCCTTTCCGTTTTTACATGGTGATATGGGACTGGCGTTCGCCGCTGCCGATCTGGTGGTCAGCCGCGCCGGGGCGAGCGTGCTGGGCGAACTGCCGTATTTCGGGCTGGCGGCGATTCTGATTCCATACCCGCACGCCTGGCGCTACCAGCAGGTAAACGCGGATTACCTCGCCTGCCGGGGCGCGGCCATCCGGCTGAACGAAGAACGTATGGCCGATGAACTGCTGCCCACGATTCGGAGTCTGCGGCACGACCCGGTGCGATTGGCCGGGATGCGGGCGAAAGCGAAGGCGCTGGCGCAGCCGGACGGCGCGGGGCGGATTGCGGCGGAACTGATACAACTGGCCGGAGGGGACACATGATTCAACTGGTCGGGCTGCTGTGGGGCATGGCGCTGGTGTTTGCCATCATCGGTTATATTCGCGGCCTCAGCCGGGAACTGATCGCCATGTCCGGCATCATCCTCAGCCTGTTCGCGCTGTTCCAGTTTGACGACGTGATTCGCGGCACGCTGCTGCTGAATGTGCCGAACGATCAGAAATTCTGGGTGCAGTCGGTGCTGTTCCTGACGATTGTCTTTTTTGCCTACCAGACACGCACCTTTACCCGCCGGGAAATGGCTAACCGGCAGGAAGGCCGCGACAACCTGCAATCGAGCGTGCTGGGCGGCATCGTCGGGTTTATCAACGGCTATCTAATCTGGGGGTCGCTGTGGTATTTTATGCACATCAACAGCTACCCGCTCAGCCCGTATATTTCACAGCCGTCGCCCGGTTCACCCAGCGCGCAGGCGATTGATACGCTGCCGCTGTACGTGCTGGCGGGCGGGCCGGGCGGCACGGGTAATCTGCTGGCGCTGGCGGTGATCGTGCTGTTTATCTTCGTGCTGGTGGTGATTTGAGTTAACCCCTCACCCCGGCTTCTCCCCCGGATTGGGGTCAGCGTCAGGGAGGGGTTAAAACACTGGAGCGTTCAGGATGGTACAGCTCTATTCGATGCTGTGGATCTGCGCCGCGTTCTTTGCCGTAATCGGCGCGATACGCGGCTGGAACAAAGAAATCGTTTCGACAGCGGGGATCATCCTGGCGTTGTTCGCGCTGTTCCAGTTCGACCCGCTGCTGCGCGGTGTGTTTCTGGCATCCGTCCCGCGCGATCAGGCGTTTTTTGTGCAGATTGGGCTGTTCGCCGCGATCATCTATTTTGCCTACCAGTCACGCACGATCCTCAGCCGGAGCGGGCCGGGCAGCTCAAGTCGTTCGCAGAACGCGGTGCTGGGCGCGGTGCTGGGTGCGCTTAACGGGTATCTGATCTGGGGCGCGGTGTGGTATTTTCTCGACATTAACGAGTACCCCCTGTCACCGCTGATCGTCGCGCCCGCGCCGGGGTCGGTCAGCGAGACGACACTGAACACAATTCCGTTGGTGCTGCTGGGCGGCGGCGCGGCCAGCAACGGCGAACTGCTGACCGTGATCGTGATCGTGTTGTTTCTCGTGGTGTTGTTTCTGATTTAAGGGTCTACAGTCTTCAGTCCACAGTCTACAGTCGAAAAACTGAAGACTGAGAACTGAGGACTGAGGACTGAGGACTATCATGCCAAAGATTCACCCCCCGCAGCATCTTCATCTGGTCGGCATTGGCGGCAGCGGACTGTCGGCCATTGCGCGCGTGCTGCTGGGGCAGGGCTATCGTGTATCCGGCAGCGACCGCGCGCCCAACGTGCTGACCGACGCGCTGGCGCGGGACGGCGCGACCATTTACACCGGCCACGACGCGAACCACGTCAGCGGCGCGGACGCGCTGATTATCACGTCGGCGGTGAAGGACGATCACGTTGAAGTGGCGGCGGCGCGGGCGGCGGGCATCCCGGTTTACAAGCGGCAGGACATCATCGCCGACCTGATGGAAGGCAAAACGGTGATCGCCGTCGCCGGGACGAAGGGCAAAACGACGACGACCAGCATGATCGTTCACATCCTGCGCGAGTGCGGCCAGGACCCCAGTTACATCGTTGGCGGGGTGATGGGCAACACCGGCACGAATGCGGGTGTTGGTCAGGGCGATGTTTTTGTGATCGAGGCCGACGAGTATGAGAATATGTTTCTCGGCCTGAAGCCGGACATTGCGGTGATAACCAATATCGAGTGGGACCACCCTGATTTTTTTAAGACGCCGGAGGAGATGGTCGAAGCTTTTCAAAAGTTCGTGAATTCAATTGACCAATCTGATCTTGCCTACGGCGGAATATTGGTCGTATATGATGACCCGACAGTGAGATTACTACTTGAAAATCTTCGCCGCAAACGAGGAATTGCCAGAGGACTTGTGATGCGGTTTGGACTTGGAGATGATGCGCATCATGCGACCAATATCCAAACAACTGCTGAAGGATGTACGACATTTGAAGTAAGACCTGCGAATTATTCCTCTTTGGTTAATAAACACTCTTTATTTCAAGTTGATATGAAGCTGGTTGGTAGCCACAATGTACTCAACGCGATAGGGGCAGTTTTGGCGGCGGGCATGACAGGAGACATACGAGGCGAGGATGGCAGTATAGCCTGGCAGCGTTTGGCTGCGCTGCTTGCGACATTCGTTCCCCCCGCGCGGCGGTTTGAACTGCGTGCTGATGTGGACGGCATCGCCATTATTGACGACTACGCCCATAACCCGATGTCGATTCGCGCGGTACTCGAAGCCGCGCAACAGCGGTATCCTGATCGTACCATCTGGGCGG
>JARKOK010000047.1 GCA_029975765.1 Aggregatilineales bacterium | reverse complement strand
TTTGACGCGCTGGACAGGCAGCGAGCACCCGACTTTTTCGACCATTACCCGTCAAATGAAAAAAGAAGGTCTGCGCCCGTATATGTGGGTCAATATGCCGAATCACCGCTACGGTGTTCGCACGCACGGGTATGATAAAGTCCTGTACGTCATCGAAGGTACGCTGGAAGTCACGCTGCCCGATAGCAACCAACGCCTGATTATGCGCGCCGGAGACCGTATAACCATCCCTGCCGGGATTCGACACGGTACAATTGTTGGCAGCGGTGGCGCCAAATGTGTTGAGGCGGCGATTGCTCGTTAACCGGCAGTTACGTATGTTCGCTCGACCCTGTTCCCCCCGTTTCTCCGTTCCCGAAACTACTCTAACAAACCTTATTACGTTTCGGTGACCTGCCTTCATCTACCCTGCCAGATGCGGCGCTGTTTTGTGTTGGCCTGCGTCTGGCGGGGTTTTTCGGTTGCAAAATGGGCGGAGTATCGTAGAATGGGGACTTGGTACACACAAGAATAGAGTGAATCCAGGGTATGCAGCGTAATCAGACACGACGTGATTTCCTACGACTAAAAGCCCCAACCGGCGCACCCGCCGCCTCACCCACCTATACAACGAACGAAGCCTTTTTCCGGCAGCAGCTTCGCCACGTGCCGCCGGTTGATCCAACCTTCTGGGCGCTCACGCTGGGCGGCCTGGTACGGCAGCCGCTCGTGCTGCGCCATACGGACTTCCTGGCGCTGCCTTCCGTCGAAATCGAGGCCACGCTGGTCTGTGTCGGCAGCACACCGGCCCATCCACTGATCGGCCATGCGCACTGGCGCGGCGTTCCGCTGCTCAGGCTGCTCGAACAGGTTGAACCATCACCTGAGGCCACCCATGCCCAGTTCTACAGCGCCGACGGTTATACCACCTTCGTCGAAACAGATCGGCTGGCCGACGCCATCCTCGCTTATGAGATGAATGGCGAACCACTCTCACCAGAACATGGCTTTCCGGTGCGGTTGGTGGCGCCTGGACGTTACGGCTACAAAATGCCCAAGTGGTTGCAGCGCATCCAACTGACAGACTCCCCTGTAAATGGCTTCTGGGAGGGACGTGGCTGGCCGGCCAGCGGCGCGGCGCAAACTGTATCCGGCATCATTTCACCCCATCATCTCGAAACGATCAGCGGCGAAATCCTGTTCAGCGGTTTTGCTTATGCTGGCGAACATACGATCACACGGATTGAACTCAGCATTGACGACGCGCCCTGGATGCCGGTGGCTTTTACTGCCGGTG
This sequence comes from Aggregatilineales bacterium, assembly GCA_029975765.1. GTDB lineage: Bacteria > Chloroflexota > Anaerolineae > Aggregatilineales > Phototrophicaceae > CFX2. The sequence continues at coordinate 9,328 of JARKOK010000047.1, read as the reverse complement.
CGCCGGGAAGCTGGGTCACCTGGAGCATTCGCTGGATGCCGCCGGAACCGGGCGATTATCTGGTGAAAGTCCGCGCCGGGGACAGCAGCGGTTTCGTCCAGCCGGACGATACACCAGCCCGATCCAGCGGCTCGAATTCTGCTCAACGCATCATTGTCCGCGTGACCGCCTGAGGAAATGCCTGTGTATACTCGCCGCCAATTTCTTCAACTGACCGGGATTGCCCTGGTGGGCAGCCAACTGTCGCCCGCTGTGCGCTGGTTTCAACCGCTGACAGCCCCCATGCCGCAGCAGGGGCGTGCCCTGACGGCGGCCACCATTTACGCTCAGGCAGCGGTTGTATCCGCGCCGGTCGCTCGCCTGTGGCCGGACAGCGTAACGCCCATTCTGGCCGCAGATAGCGACTGGTATCAACTGCCAGACGGATTTACACCACGCGCGGCGATTCAGCCGATGAAGCCGGTTGTGGCTGCCCTGCCGGTTGCGCCCACAGCGCCCTTCTGGGCGGAAGTCGCCGGCCCAGTCGCCAGTGTTCGCCATTACTGTGCCGCCAATGCGCCGCTGGTCACACGCATCGGGCATGGCGGCATAATGCGGGTCGTTGATTATCTACCCGACACGCCATCCCCCTGGTACGGTGTGGCTTTGGACGACGGCACGCTGCTCGGCTGGACGCAGGCTGTCCATTGGCGGCGCGTGGCTGACAGCCGGCTGACCGGCAGCATCACCCTTGAACTGGATCGCCGCTTACAGCAGTTGACCGTCTGGGACGATAACCATGCCGTACTGCAAGCACCGTGTTCCATCGGACAGGCCGTCGCCCGGGGCGATTATCGGGTAAGCGCACGAGAAACCGGCGGCGGGCTGCTGCAACGCGCCAGTGAGTCAGCCTGCTTCGGTGTGCCCTGGCGTGTGTCATTTGGCGATTATGAATTAATCGGAGCCTACTGGCACAACGACTTTGGCGCGCAGCTGCCGGGTGCGACAGTGCAGGTTACCCCCCTGCTGGCCGAATGGTTATACACGACGGCTGCTCGCATCGTTGTTGTCTGACGCGGGTTCTCACGCATGACTCACGAAAGATTCGCGCTGAGATGTTATTCTATAACATGTATCAAAACCAGGTAACGACTATTAGCGCGGAGATTCCACGTTGAGCGCAGACAATCTGACGTTGGGTATAGCCTTTATTGCCGGACTGGTATCATTCATCTCACCGTGTGTGCTGCCGCTCGTCCCGGCCTACATCGGTTATATGGGTGGGCGTGTCACCAACACCGTCGCGGCGCAGGTCGCCGGCGGCGGGCAGGTGATCGTGCGGCCTACCTTGAACGCGCGCTTTACAACCGTGCTGCATGGCCTGGCCTTTGTCGCGGGATTCACCTTTGTATTTGTAGTAATTGGCCTGTTTTCAACGGCTTTCGTGCAGCAGATTGGCGGGCAAAACATCAATCTGGTGACGGGTATTATCGGACGTATTGGCGGCCTGGTGATTATCTTCTTCGGCCTGCACTTTATGGGCGTACTCTCTCGCGTCTTTAACCGCGTCACCGCGAATCCCCGCCCGCTGCATAACCCACTGGTTACTGTAGCGGCAGCAGTGGTGGGCGCGGCGGTCATCCTGTGGGGATTCACCGGCACGCTGCTGCCCTCACTGACCACCACGTTTGCCACGACAGCGGGCGAAACCACTTCGATCTTCTGGCCGACCGTGCTGGCCCTCATCGTCCTGGTGGCCTATCTGCTGGGGCTGTTCCTGAGCGGCGCGTTTACGCACCCCGGCACCTTCTGGGTACGCGCTGTCACCACCCTGCAAACCATGCTTTATACCGACACCCGCCGCCGGATGACCGCGTCCGGCAAACAGGGTTTTAGCGGTTCCGCCATCATGGGCGTCGTCTTTTCTGCCGGCTGGACTCCTTGCATCGGCCCGGTATACGGCGCGGTGCTGACTCTGGCTGCCAATACCGGTGATGTGGTGCGCGCCGGGCCGCTGCTGGCGGCCTATTCGCTCGGTCTCGGTATCCCATTTTTACTCACTGCCCTGCTGCTGGACAGCGCGCAGGGACTGCTGCGCCGCTTGCAGCGCCACATGCGTAAGATTGAACTGGTCAGCGGCGGCCTACTGATCTTTATCGGCGTGCTGGTAGCGACCGGCACGCTGCAAAGCCTGAGCCAGTATCTTAACAACGAATTTGCTGATGTTTCCATCCAGGTTGAACAAAGTATTCTGGGTGCGCTGACCGGTGAAGGTCAGGCCGAAATCACACCCGAAGCCGGCAGCGGTGCAGCTTTACCGGGCATTATCGAGGTGGCAGGCAGGCCGCAGCTCAACAGCATCAGCGGCGCGGCGGCTTCAGTACCCGCTACCGGCATCAATGTCGGCGATCTCGCTCCTGACTTTGAGATCGTCACGGACTCCGGCGAGACTCTCAGTTTGTCCGATCTGCGTGGGCAAATCGTGCTGCTCAACTTCTGGGCAACGTGGTGCGGCCCCTGCCGGGTCGAAATGCCCGACTTTGAAGCGGCGTATCAGTCCCACGCCGATGAAGGCTTCACCATTCTGGCAGTCAATAATCGGGAAACGCCCGACGATGTGCGCGGCTTCCGCAACGAAATCGGCGTCAGTTTCCCTTTCGCGCTTGATGAACAGGGCACCGTCCAGACCCTCTATAACGTGAAAGGGTATCCCATTACCTATCTCATCAACCGCGCGGGTGTCATTGTCGCCCGGTTTGTAGGTCCCATGAGCGCGCCGCAGATTCAGCAAGCGGTAGATGATGCGCTGGCGGCGTGATTCAGCCCAGTCCCCTGACATTTTCCTGCTGGCAGCGGCAGCCTGCCTCACATCGGCTGTTATCCTGACTGTCGCAGCGGGTTTACCAGACCGCGCCAGCTACACCGGCATTATTCAACCAGACGGGGTGATCATAGCCCCGGAGATTGGCGCGGCAGCGCCACCATTCCAGACTACCACCGCCGCCGGAACATCGTTCGATCTGACCGATCTGCGCGGCGCGCCGGTCATTATCAACTTCTGGGCGACGTGGTGCGAACCCTGCCGCGTCGAAATGCCGGCGCTTCAGGCTGTATACAGACGGCACCAGGATGACGGCCTGCGGGTACTGGCGGTCAACCTGCGTGAACCGCCGGAAATGGTGCTCGCGTGGGGGGCAAATCTGGGTTTAACGTTCGATCTGCTGCTTGACCGGTACGGCCAGATTGCGGCCTCCTACCACCTTCGCGGCCAACCTTCAACTTATGTTTTGTCGCCATCGGGCACCATCACCCATATTTTCTACGGCCCAACCGATGAAACAACCCTTGAAGCGGCGCTCGCGCCATTGTTAGACTAATGATTCTGCTTTACTCCAGGCGCGCCTGCGCTGCCGGACGATTAGGAGTTCTTCATGCCTGAACCTGCCAATCGCACTGCTGCTCTCCGCTTGAATCTGTTTGTGCTGCGTCTGTCGCGCCACTGGCTGCGCGTCGTGCTGATCGTGCTGGCTGTTTATATCAGCCTGCCCTGGATCGCGCCCACCCTGATGAAGCTCGGACTCACCGGCCCGGCCAGGGTGATCTACACCCTGTACAGTCCGTTCTGCCATCAATTTGCCTTTCGCTCGTTTTTCCTGTTTGGGGAACAGGCCGCCTACCCGCGTTTTAATACCGGCTCGCCCCTCACTCCCTTCGAGAGTTACGCCGCTCAATTACCGGAATTTGCGCCCGACCAGGTACACCCACTCGCTGGCCGGGTTGGTGATGTTTATGCGTTCACGCCGGGGTATCAGTTCATGGCGCGGGATTTTGTCGGTAACGACCAGATGGGTTACAAGATGACGCTGTGCGAGCGTGACATCGCCATCTACACGATGCTGTTCGTCGGCGGGCTGGTCTACAGCCGTCTGCGGCGGCGGCTGCGCCCGGTGCCGATTTACATCTATGTTATCCTCGGCGTGCTGCCGATTGGGCTGGACGGCTTCAGCCAGATGCTGGGGTATCCACCGTTTAACCTGTGGCCCCCGCGTGAAACCTTACCCGGCTTTCGTGTGCTGACCGGCGCGCTCTTCGGGCTGATGAACGCCTGGCTTGCCTTCCCGTATCTGGAACTGTCGTTTAACGACACGCGCCAGCAGGTCGAAGCCAAGCTGGCGCGCGCGGGTATTTTTATTCCCTGAGGGGCGGAATTTCACCGCCCCGCTGTTACCACCTAGTCCGCGTCACCCATATCACCCTGGGTTGGGATGGGCGTATTGGTTGGCGGGCGATTGGTCGCCGTTGGCGGCGGTGTATTCGTTGGTACCTTCGTCGGCCCGGGGGTTGGTGTAGCCGTATTCGGCCCCTTGGTTGGCACCTTCGACGGTGTAAAGGTCGGCGCGGGTGTCCGGCTCGGCCCCGGTGTGTTCGTCGGTCGCGGCGTCGGCACCTGATCAAGAATGATCCTGCCGCTCGGATTGGTTCCGCCACCGCCGCCGCTGCCGCCGCTGCCCGTGGTACCGCAGCCGATGATAAATTCGCTGCCGTTCAGGTCTACCGGCGACATGCCAATCGAATCTAGCCGCGAGGAAATACCGTCGAAGTCGAGGTACAGCCGCGTGACCGAGTTCGGGCTGAAGGTGTAATTCTGCACCCAGGTACCCTCTGTCTTACCGGAGGTCGGCGGGGTTGAGTCCTGTGTCGGGCTGCCCGACTGCCAGACCAGCACGCTGCCGGGCGAGCCGTTGGTCGCGAACACATTCACGCGGGCCAAGGTCAGCACTCCCGGCGCGACCTGCTTCCAGCGAATGGTAAAGTCGGTGAAGGGCGCGACCTGATTACGATCATTCACAACTTCCAGCACCACAATCCCAAACTGCTCGAACCGCACGAACCGCACCCGCAGGTCAGCCGAAGCGCAGTCCGGCGTGCGCGTGGGTGACGGCGGCGCCGATGTGCCACCTTCCGGGCTGGGTGTCGGCGTGGGCTGGTTAAGCGTCTTGATACACTGCGTGCCATCCAGCGGATTCAGGAAGTAGAACTGTGTGCCGCCGTAGTCGTAGATTGAGGTATACGACTGCATCCGGTTCGGCCCGTTGCTGAACAGCGCGCCCCACGTCACCACATCGTTCGCGGCAATCGTGCGCTCACGTTCATCCGTCTGGGCAAACGGCGGGTCGCTGGGGTCAGCATTGGTATCGGTCGGTGAATTGTCGTCCCGCCCGTGCCAGTGCGGTAGACCGTTGATGCCCATGTCCGACACATACATATCCGGCCAGCCGGCCACCGGCCGCCAGTGGAAAATGACACGGGTTAAGACCGTCGCCATATCGTTGTCATTCGACAGATCCACCATCACCGTATTGTTCTGGATGACCAGGCCGCTGGCATCAATCCGGTTACAGTCGAAAGCCGTGCGCGGCGTGCTGGTCGGGGTAGCGGTCGGCATCGCCGTATTACGCGGCGTCTCGGACGGTATCGGCGTGATGGACGGCGTAAACGACGGCGTAAAGGTGGGAGTATCGAACTGCGGAATACCGGCGCCGGGGTTATTGATCGCGCCCACTGCGCGCGCCGCGCGGAACGATTCAACGATGGCGGTACGCCGCGCCTGCATCTGAATGTACGGCGCGAGGCCGATGGGCGTCACCAGTGGGTGATTGAACGTCACGATCACCGTCACGCTGTCGCCAGGGCCGCCGGGATCCATCCAGGGAATACCGGCATTATCCAGCATTCCAAAATTGGTGATAAACGTTTCCGGCAGCTTTTCGTTCAGCAGGCAGCCCGGCGGTTCTGGCTGAGGATTCAGATCAACATCCGCGTTGTCACGAATGGCGGAATCCCCCACATAGGTAACAAAGCGCGAGGTTACCGGCACGCTGCCCGTGTCCGTCGCAATCCGCCGGAAGCTGGTCGAACCTTCGGCTGCGTTCAGCATCGGGCGCGAACTGCAAATCATCACATGGAACCAGGCACGCTGGTCAGAACGCGGGTACGGGCGCTTCCACACCTCGTACCAGGGCTGGCCTTCCACCACTTTCGAATCAGCCGGAATGTGCAGCGAGTTTTCTTCCAGCGCCAGGCCGGACGCGCCCCGCCGCGCTTCTTCCATAATGGACAGGATACGCGCCATATCCTTACGCATATCCTGATGCGAGTCATCGGCGGGGTTGCAGTTGCGGCCATCGTTCCAGGTCGCAAACAGGCTTTCCAGCCCGCCCCGGTACACCTTGACGGTATACCCGTTCGGATCAGCGCCGTTGGGCTGGTGCGTGTCCTGCGTGCCGCGCTGGTCGCCGCTGTACTCGTCATCGTAGACGCAGGGGATTAAGCTGTCCGGGTCGGACTGCTTGTTAAAATTCATCTGGTATTTATCGTAGAACTGTCCCGTGCTGGCGTAACGCGCCGCCGCGCGCGCGGCATTTTGCAGCGTCACCCATGCCTGAAAGATACGCCCAAACTCGATGATGCCAAACATCAGCAGCAGCAAGATGGGCAGGGTAAGGGCGAACTCGGCCAGGGTTTGCCCCTTGCGCCGTCTGCGTTCGCGTTCGGTGTCGGTCTTCATACACACCCCCTCGACTAAGCGAACCTTCTACCGCGCCAGCCGCGTAAACATACGCGCGGCGATTTCGTCAAACACCTGCTGGAGTTCTACCCCGTTGGTCGCGTTGAAATAGTTACCACAGGATTCGCCAGCCGGCTTCGGATAAATGATAGTACTGAACGGCAGGCCGGCAGCCTTCACATCGGCAGGACTGTTAAATCCCGGGATCGGGTCTTCACACGGCCCGCGCACGCCCCATTCATCACCGGCATCGAGCGTCAGGTTAGCCAGCCGGTCATTGCGCCAATCCTGCTGGTAATCGGTGTCTACCTGGAAGTTGTCGCCCACGTCCGCGATGTAGCGCAGCAGTTCTTCACCCAGGCAGTTTTCATTATCCCCCTGGCGGGAAGCAGCATCGAAATAGACACTGCCTTCCTTGCACCGCTCCGTCGCCTCGTTGAACGTCAGGTTAAACCCGATGGTAAAGATCGTCGGCAGCTGCAGGTCGGAGCGATCGCCCGTACCGATCCGCAGCGCGGGGTACGGGTCGAGCAGGCCGACATAATCAGCCCAGTCGCGGGCGAAGTCATCTACATCATAGAAGTTGACATCACAGTTCGGGTTTTCCAGGTTCAGGTAGATGCTGCCGTCCTGCCGCGACTTATCGCGCGGGTCAAAGCAGAAGTGACGGGTCTCCGGCAGCAGGTCGCCGCAGTACGGGAAACCGGCGTCCTCATCCTTGATCAGCTCGCTCGGTTTGCCGGTCGTTCCGGTAGGGCACACACCGAACACCCCGTATTCACCCGGCAGCGGCGGCACGCCGCCCGTATTGGGCACACCGGCGGCAGTATAAGCCGTTGATTCATACACCAGCGGCAGCCCCAGCGACTTATTCTGCGCGTCCTTGCTGGCCTTATTGGCCGGGTCGCTGGCGCCTGCCGCGCCGTCACTCAACATGACCATCACCCACACCGCGCCGTTCGTCCGCACCGTGTCCGGGTTCAGCAGCGCGTTGTTGGCCTCGCGCAGCGCCGCGCCCATGTTCGTGCCGGCGCAGGACGCGCGCAGTTCATAGGTGTAGTTGGGCTTCTGATTCACATTGGGGATGACGGCTTCCCAGCCCGGATTATGCAGGTTCGGATTCATGATCGGGTTGACCAGCGCCGTCAGCGAATTCGGGAAGCGGGTCGGCACATCGGTCGCCGTTTGCGAACTGTACAGGCTGTACGGGTAACTCAGCGCCGCGTTCTGGTACGGGCAGTTGCTGTACACCGGGTAGTCCGCCATCATACCGACCGGGCGGGTGTCCCACCGTCCGCCGTAGTTGGCTGTTTTATCGGTGCCGGGGAAACCCACAAAATCCGATCCGAAATCAACCGAGTAACTATCCCACAGGCCATCATCATTTGTATCCGCGTAGAAACTCTCCTCCGCGCGCACCCCGACGGATTTCTGAATGACGGTAACCGCCGTCGTCTCATTATCAATCATGTGAGACATATCCGTGCCGGCGGGATGTTCTGGATAGATCAGCGTCGCGCTGCGGTCAAAAGTGACTACCGCCACGCGGTCGCCGCGCGCGAAGTCCACCTGCTTGATAAAGTCCAGGCTGGCATCGCGCGCCTGCTTAAACGGCTGGCAAATCAGATCGGAGAAATCACCGTCGCCGTTCGGGTCGTTGCAGCAACCGTAGAAGTTATACCCCAGCACAAAATTGCTGAAACGGCTGGGGAAGGCCGGGTCATTCAGGTAGGCGCGGATTTCAGTCAGCAGGTCATCAGCCGGGGCATAGCCGTTGCTGGCCCCGTTGGGGATGGCGCGCGCGCCGCTCGGCCAGAAGCGCACCTGGCAGGTTTTGCGCGGCATCTGCGAGGCGCTGGCTGCGGTGTAGCTGTTGCCGTTCCTTACAAAGGCCTTAAAGGCATTCGGCTGGCCGGTGAACAGGGGATTGGTCATCAGTGTGGGGTGCGTCATATTCAACACAGACATCCACAGATTAACCGGGGTGTTGTTGACCGGGTCGGCAGCCACCCATGTCGCAATCGCCGCATCCATGCTCGGCGGCACGATGCGCGCGCTCTGGTCAAGGAAACTGCCATCAGGCTGCGGTATCGCGGCCCAGTCTTCGTGTGATGTGGCTTCCAGCATGGACTCAGACACGTCCATAATCAGCACTACATCCAGCACGGCGGTTTCGGAAATCGCGGACGCTTCCAGCGTCACGTTACCCCACCCCAGCAGCCGCAGGAACACCGTCGGCGACTGCATCTGCGCCGTCACACGCACCAGCTTGCGCTGGTCGGCGGTACACAGTTCCGCGTCCGTGCCGTTTGTCGAAAGGCAGGTCTCGACGACGATGTTGGTCGGGTTGATGCCGTAAAATTCGATGAACTGGCGCGCCGCCAGGTTCACCGTCGCCAGATTGCGGGCATAAGCGATGCCGTCCGCCGTCACCGTTGTTTCGCCGCGCCCGACTGCCGCCGCCGCATCCTGATAATCCTGCTGGATCGGCAGGATGCGGCGCATCTGGCCGGCAGCCGCCACCGCCGCGCTGTCTATCGCGCGCCGGAGGGTGCTGTAACGCACAAACAGCAGCGATACATCCGTAACGATGCCGACGAACCCCAGCAGCACAACAAAGCCGAACGCCAGGATGACGATGGATTGGCCGGTCTGGCCGCGCCGAACGAAGTGTTGCATCAATCGTTTCATAGATCGTTACTCCGGGAACCGGATACGCGGCTCGACAGCGGGCACCGGGAACGCCGCCCAGACGGCAATAATGGTGTCATCGCCCAGGAT
>JARKOK010000040.1 GCA_029975765.1 Aggregatilineales bacterium | reverse complement strand
CCCCCGTCCCCTCCCCGAATTCGGGGAGGGGTGTTGTGTCCGGCATTTGCTCCCCTCTCCCCTGAATTCGGGGGAGAGGGGTTGGGGGTGAAGGGGTTTGGAAGTCTTAACTTGATGCCTATGGGAAAACCGGCGGTTTGCCCCTACAACTGCGATTTGTAGAGACACGGCCTACCGTGCCGTGTGTAGGGGAGGGTCTGAGACTCTCCCCTACGGAGATTCTAATTCGTGTCCACGTCCAGCACCAGCACGCGGCCATCCAGCGTCCCGACGACGAGCTGCGTCCCATCGGCGTTGAAAACTGCCCCCGCCAGCGGCACGTCATAGACCAGTATCGCCCGCTGCCCGTCCACGTTGAGATCAGCCAGCCACAGCGTATTGATCGCGCCGGCGCTGCGCGTAATGGCGAGGCGCTGCCCATCACCGCTGAAAGCCAATCCGGTCACCCAACCATCACCGTCCAGTGTAGTGGTCTGCGGTTCCTCTGGCGACCAGAACCGCACATCACCCTCCTGCGTACCCACCGCCAGCCGGCTGCCACCAAACGCGATCACCGTAACTGCCTCATCCGGCAGATCAATCGTCGCCACCAGTTCCAACATATCCGCCGCGAATACCTGCACCACGTGGCTGCCGTTCTGCACCGCTACATACATGCCATCTACCGATGACACAACGCCCTTTTCCTGGAGACCACCGGTTACCTCAACTTCGCCCGCCAGCCGCGCCGGCGCAGCGATAATCGGCTGCATCCCGGATGACGCTCGTGGCACCATAGTCGGTAGTATATCTATCGCCTGAACTGGAATCGGCGTCGCAGTGATGGACGGCACTACCGGAACGACGGTCGGCAGTTGAATCCCCATCTCAGCCATCGCTGTCACCGTTGCGTCAACAATGATCTGAGTCGCCGTCAGCATAATCGGGTCTAAATCAGCACCACCAGGAATGGGCGTTGGCGTAAACGTCGCGCTGGCGGTGGGCACAGGGGTGGCGGTCTCGTCGGTGTTCTGCTCCACAATCCCCGCGTTCGGCAGGTTTTGAATCGGATTCGGCCCGCCGCGTCCGGCCAGCAGCAGCAGCCCGCCCAGCAGCACCGCCGCCACAGCCGCCGCCAGCGTCACCGGCCTGTCATGGCTGCGTTTCCGTTTTTCATATACAGCCTGTCCGAGTACCATGTGTTCCTCCATTTCTGTCATAGAACGTCGGCGAGAGCCATTCGCGGAGGGCTGTGCGTTCAGCCGTTGGTAGAAGGCGGCGGGCAGCGGTGGCAGTTGGTCCACGCGCGCCGCGCTGTCCGCACGCACAGCGGCGGCCAATATCTGCCAGTCGGCCAGGTCATCGCGGCAGGGTTCACATTCCGCCAGCAGGCGGTCGAACGTTACGCGCTGCTCCGCTGTCAGCGTATCCGTGAGGTACGCCAGCAGCAGGTCGTCCCAGATTTCGGGCATCATAGGCCGGACTCCTTCCAGCGCAGCAGACGGCGCAGCGATGTTTTGGCGCGGTTCAAACGGCTCTTGACCGTGCCTTCCGGCACGCCCAGCAGGGCGGCGGCTTCCGTCCCGGTCAGTTCGTGGTAGAAGATCAGTTCCAGCGTTTCACGCTGGTCAGACGGCAGTTCACGCAGGGCTGCGCGCACCGCTGCCCGGTCACCTTCCTGCTCGACACGTCTGAATTCGCCGGTATCATCGTTGGCCGCATTCTCGTTCAGCGGCATCACGACCGGATACCGCCGCCGCCGCGCGCTCAACGCCTGCAGCCGGGCGATTCCCAGCAGCCAGGTTGTCACCCGGCTCTCGCCGCGAAAACCTGCCGCGCCGCGCCAGGCCGCCAGCATCACATCTTGCAGCACTTCCTCGGCCACCTGCCGGTTATCCAGCAGCCCGACGAGATAGGCCAGCAACCGCTGCCCGTACCGGTTATAGAGTTCATCCAGCGCCCGTGTATCGCCGCGTGCCATCGCCTGCACCAACACCTGATCGGGATCTGCCGCCATCGCGCCTCCTCGACTCTCATAACATTAGTTGCAGGCCGGCGGAGAAAAGTTCCAAATTGGGAATAATGCATTGAGAATTCTGCTGTGAGCTATGACACCGTAGACGCGCCAATTACTCAAGCCAGAGAAGAAAGAACCTGGCAGTTCTTCTGTCCGGGCAGTCGTTTTCCCCTATCCATCGAAATCCACACACACGCGGAAACCCACCTGATCGCTGCTGCTGTCCGGCGGCAGACGATGGCGGTAATCACAGGTCGCCGCCTGCTGGTCATCACCCCATGACCCGCCGCGCGCGGCACGTTCCTGCGCACCAGCCAGCGCCAGGTTATCCGTACCCCATTCATTCAAACACCACTCCCAGGTATTGCCGCTCAAATCCAGCACAGCATACAGGCTCGCGCCGTTGGCATACTGCGCCACCGGGGTAACTTTCTTCAGGCCGTTTTCGCCTGTGTTGGCGCGCCGCCGGTCAAATTTCGTACCCCAGGGATAGGCGCGGCGGTCATCCCCCTGCGCGGCACGCTGCCATTGCAGTTCGGTCGGCAGGGTGATCCGCCAGCCCACACGTTCCTGCCCGCGATCCCACAGCGCGCGCGGATTCAGGGGTGGTTTCAGCGTTCCACGTCCAGCAGCGCGCACGGGCGGATTAAAGGTCAGCAGTGTTCGCGCCGTCAGCCAGCGGCAGAACGCGACCGCTTCATACCACGTCACGTTGCTGCGCGGCAGGTCGTCTCCGGGAAAGCCTGTTTCGACGGGCGCAAACTGCTGGGCGCGCCACACTTTTGCTGCATCGGAATAATCCCACCATTTCGGGTTGATATAACCATCCTCGGCATTCAAAAATACCTGATACTGAGCGTTCGTCACCGGATACTTCGCCAGGAAAAACCGCCGCGTATGGAACTTCCCGCCCACCGTCCCGCCGCTGGCGCTGGCGTCGGCCAGCGTCACCCACCCCGCCGGAATGGTACACCACTCAAACGGCGGCGGCAGGAGATAGGATATGTCCGGGAGTAAGGACACAGCGCGGCGCGGCACGATTGTCTGATTATTCAGCACCGCCTGTGCCGGCAAACCCTTCGGCGGAGGCACGGCAGGCGCCTGTTCGCGTGGGATCATCACGCTCATTTTCGCCAGCCCACCGATCAGCCTTGCCACGTCCAGCAGGTCAATCCCATCGGAAAAGTCCACATATTGATAGCGGCTGATGGCTGCGGGCAGGCTGCTCTTTCGCAGCAGCACGGGCAGCACCGGTTTCTCCAGTTTCACGGCTTCTGCGAACTCCCACTGGCACCACTCCGACGCGATAGATGCCGGCGTGAGGACATAAACGAAGGCGTCAGCCGCATGAATCGCGGTCAGCAGTTCCGTCTGCCAGTCCTGCCCCGGCAGCAGACGCGTATCAAACCACACTTCATAGCCACCGGCGCGTAGAATATCCACCAACTGCTGAACGGCTTTCACATCTTCGTGGGCATAACTGATGAACAGGCGCATCTATCAAACATCCTTCAGAAAGAGGCAGGGCTATGCCTGAGTATACCATGCCGCTCATAGCGGAAATTCCCGGATTTTTGGGGCATAAAAAAAGTGAACCAATGGTCAGACATCGGTTCACTTTATGCCCTACTGTGGTTAGCTGGACTGGTTAACGCTCTCTACACCACAAATTCGCCGTTGCGGTAGAACAATTCACCATCCACGTGGATGGTGCTGTCGTTCCGCATATCGCAGATCATGTCCCAATGCACCGCGCTGTTGTTTTGGCTGCCAGTTTCGGGGTAGCCCTTACCGACTGCCATATGAATCGTCCCGCCGATTTTTTCGTCAAACAGGATGTTGCCTGTAAACTGGTTGATGCCAAAATTTGTACCGATGGCGAATTCGCCCAGATACCGCGCGCCGGCATCCGTGTTCAACTGGGCTTGCAGCAGGTCATCGTTGGTTTCCGCTCTGGCATGAACAACCTTGCCGTTCTCAAACTTCAGTTCGATACCCGATACTGCCCGACCAGATACGATACTCGGATAATCAAACCGCACCCAGCCGTTCACCGAATCCTCGACCGGGCCGGTAAAGATTTCGCCACTGGGCATATTTTTGTGGCCGTCACTGTTAACGAACGTGCGTCCTTCAATCGAGAGTTGCAGGTCAATATTCGGCCCCTGGCATTTGACCTGTTTTCTACCCTTCAACCAATCCACTTTTTTCTGCTGCATTTGCGACAGTTTGCGCCACTCGCCTGCCGGGTCATCGCGGTCGCAGAACATCGAACCGTAGACAAACGCTTCGTATTCTTCGAGGCTCATGTTCGCCTCCTGCGCCGAGGCTTCCGTTGGATACCACGTTCCCACCCATTCGAACGTGCCCTCCGCCGCACGCCCCAGCCGTGTGTCCAGCCAGGGACGGCGCGCCGCCGCCAGCTTTTGCACGCGCTGCGGGTCAATGTGGGTCATTGCGCGGGTGTTATTACTGCTGCCGATACGAATATAGATGTCGGCCTGTTCGTAGTAAAGCGTCTGGCTGGGGTCGAGCCAGGCCATCTGCTCGTCGCTGGCCTCACGCAGAAAGGTGCGAGCCATCCACTCATCGCTGATAAACAGTGTCGGGTTGCCGCCATAGCGCAGCACCTCGCGGTAGACTTCACGCAGCGCGGGCAGCGTCACCACATCCCCCAGAATGCCTACCCACATCCCCGGTTTCACGTCGCAGCAGTAATCCACCAGTACGTTTGCCAGCCGTTCCAGACGAATATCGGTCATGATTGTTCCTTTTCTATCGAACGTTATGGATAAGGGATTTGTGCCTTTTGCCCTCATCCCCCGTCCCCTTCCGCTCCGCGTCAGGGCGAAGGGGAGAATACGGATCAGGAGCGGCCTTCAAGTCCCTCTCCATGAGGGAGAGGGCGACTCGAATGGGGACGCATGTCCCCTGAGAGAAGTCGGGTGAGGGCGATAAACGTTATCCCTAACTGACGTTTTTCTATCCCAAAAATGCAGGGAAACGGCACGTCGTTTCCCTGCGAGCCAGAAGCAGGGTTACACCAGTTCACGCGCGGTCGCCAGTACCGCCTCGAAGTTTATTTCGCTGCCGATCACCGGCATATATTCGGCGTACTGCACCACGTCGTTTTTGTCCACCACAAAACACGCGCGCTGGCAAATGCGCAGATCGCACACATGAACGCCATAAGCCTCCGAGAAGTTCATATCCTTATGGTCAGACAGTGTTTCCACGCGGTCAACGCCTTCCGCGCCGCACCAGCGCCGCTGGGCGTAAGGCAGATCGGCGCTCACTGTCAGGATGACGATAGCTTCACTCAGATCGCTGGCAGCTTTATTGAAGTAATGTGTCTGTGCCGAACATACCCGTGTATCCAGCGACGGTACCACACTGATGATCTTGACTTTACCGGCGTAATCCCCCAGCGTTTTCGCTGTCCAGTTGTTCGCCATCAGTTTGAAGTTCGGGGCAACCGCCCCCACTTGCAGCATCTCCCCCTGTACCGGGTATTCGATTTCGCCGATCCGCATTCCCGCACGCGCCACTTAACACGCTCCTTTTTCTGTTATCACGGGTATAGTAAAATGCTGGTTTGGGATTATAACAACCGCTCTCAGCGTGTCGAGACCTGGTACTACTGATGAGGATACGCTTATGGTGAATCGCCTCCGCCTGCTGCTGGTCGGCCTCGGCGGGTTAATTGTTATCGCCATTTATACCTTTCCCTTGTGGCAGCCGGTGCTGCTGCGCGAGCAAATACCGGAAACCGTACCGGGTTTGCCGGAAGCCTTACAGCCGGCCTTCCGGCTCCTGCCTGCCGATCAGCAGGCCGCTTACCGCCAGATCGCCGAACAGAACGCGGAGATGGCCGCGCAGCTGCTTCAGGCCGCGATCAGCCCGGATAAGGTGGTCTCAGAGGCCGAGCAGGCCATACCCGTGATGGCAAACGAAGTAGTCGCAGCCAGAGGCGAGTTTGCCGTTGTGAATACGGCCATGCATAAAATTGCCGGCACGTATATCCTGTATCAACTGCCGGACAACCGCCGCATTCTGCGGATGGAAGACTTCACTGTGACCAACGGCCCGGACTTACGCGTGGTGCTGGCGCGGGCGGCGTCGCCCAAAACCAGCGCCGAGGTCGGCAGTGATTACATTGACCTGGGAGCCTTACAGGGGAATGTCGGCAGTCAGAATTATGCTGTCCCGGCGGAAGTTGACCTGGAAGCGTATCAGAGCGTCGTCATCTACAGCCCGCAGTGGGGCGTGGTGTTTGGCAGCGCGCCGCTGGTAGTCCAGTAAGGGCGATCCGGTGTGATCGCCCGCCCACTAAACACCGCCGTAGCGCCATTCACCGCCAACCATCGTGCCGCATATTTTCGCTTGCAGGATGTCGGACGGCGTGATGGTGTACAGATCACGATCCAGCACCACCAGATCGGCCAGAAAGCCGGGGGCGAGTTTGCCCAAGCGGTCATCCATACCAGCCGCATAAGCCGGACCAAGCGTGAAACCACGCAGCGCCTCATCTACCGTCAGCCGCAGCGATGGATACCACCCATCCGGCCCCGGTGTTCCATCCACGCGCTGGCGTGTAACCGCCGCGTGAATCCCCTTCAGCGGCTCAAATGCATCCACTGGCGAGTCTGACCCAAACGCCACCACTGCGCCCCGGTCAAGCTGCACCCGCGCGTTATACGCCCACTGCGACCGCGCACCCCAGTAACGATCCGACATCACATAATCCGAGGTGGCATGGATCGGCTGCATTGAAGCAATCACCTGAAGCTGCGCCAGCCGTCCCACATCATCAGGATGAATCAACTGGACGTGTTCGATCCGATGGCGGCGCTGCGCGGGCATTATCCCACGCGCGGCTTCCTCCCGGCGCACGCTTTCGTATACGTCCAGCACATCATGGACGGCGCGGTCACCAATGGCGTGAATGGTGGAGGGCAGCCCGGCGGCGCTGGCCCGGCTGACCAGTTCCGCCATATCTTCCTTGTCAATCGTGCGAATACCGAAGTTGTCCGGCTCGCCATCGTAAGGCTCGATCATGTAAGCGGTGCGCGGCCCCAGCGCCCCATCGGCGAAAATTTTCAGGCCACCAATCCGCAGCCAGTCATCACCGAAGCCCCAGCGCAGGCCGCTGTCCAGCGCGGCGGACAGCCACTCTTTATTGATGTTCTTGACAACCCGCAGCCCCAGTTCGCCGCGCTCGCGCAGAATTTGCAGCGCCGCCAGACATGACGGCTCATCAAAATCATGCAGGCTCGTCAGGCCGGAAGCCAGCGCCGCCTGCTGCGCGACGCGCATTTCATCGGCAAGCTGCTCAACCGTCGGCTCAGGAATCAGCCGCGCGACGAGATTCATGGCGTGTTCCAGCAGAATCCCGGTCGGCTGTCCGGCAGCATCCCGCACGATTTCACCGCCGTCCGGGTCAGGCGTATCCGCCGTAATCCCTGCCAGCCGGAGCGCGGCACTGTTCACCCAACCGGCATGGCCGCTTTTAGCCCGCAGGTAGACTGGATGGTGCGGCGCGGCGGCATCCAGATCAGCAGCCGAAGGAAAAGCCTTGTCCGGCCAGACATCCTGAAACCAGCCATGACCGGTAATCCACTGCCCCGCCGGCGCCTTCGCGGCACGGGCAGCCACCCGGTCGGCGGCGGTGCGTTTGTCCGGCACTTCAAACACGTTGACTTCATGCAGCGCCCGCGCGGTACCCTGCCAGTGAATATGTGCGTCAGTCAGCCCAGGAATGACCGTTTTCCCGTCAAGATTTTCCAGCGTCGCGCCAGAGAGCGCCAGCGGCTTCACCTCATCGTCGCTGCCATAGGCCACGATACGCCCGCCGCTGACTGCCAGCGCCGAAACACGGGGCTGCCGTTCATCGAGCGTGATGATATTGCCGTTATACAGAATCCGTTCAATCATGAGGCCGCGCCTCCGCCAGCGCCCGTTCCACTTCTGCCGCCGTCGGGGCGCTGTCCAGGCCGACGCGCGTAACCGAGATGGCCGCCAACTGTGCAGCGACCCTGATAGCCGACCGGACATCACCCTGCAACCGCGCAGCGCCGGCCAGCAGCGCGGAAGCAAAAATATCACCGGCGCCGGTTGGATGTACCTGCTCTACAACGGGAGTCGTATACGCGGTCGCCACACCACGATGATAATAGGTGCCGCCGCGTTCAGCGCGGGTGACAAACAGGTGCTCCACGACACCGGCGAACTCACGTTCCAGCTCCGGCGCTTCCTGAATATCCTCTTCGCTAAAAACAACGATATCAATATCGCGCAGAATATCAGCATCAAACCATCGTTTAAATGACACGCGGCCACTGCCGTCCCACTGGCGCAGCCAGCCTTGCAGCGTCAGCATCACCGTCGAATGCGGAAAGCAGCGGGCCATCAGCGGATCCACTTCACCGGTCAGCGGCGCCAGATGCACCAGCGGCGCCGCCCGCCAGTCGGGCGGTATATCCGCCGGACTCAGCGGCGCGGCCACACCGCGAATATACTGGAGGCGTCCGGCGGGTTCATAAATATTTTCAAAGGTGCTGGTTGTGATAGTTGGCAGCACCTGAAGATCGTGAATATATGGCTCAATCTCCCGCAGCAGCGGTTCGTCAGGCGCGGCGCTGGTCAGCACACCCACCCGCAGCCCAAACGCCGCCGCCGCGCGGGCAGCATAAGAAACTGTCCCCCCCAACTGCCGGCCAGTTGGTGTTAGATCGGCGGTGATGTGACCGATCAGCAGATAGTCCGGTATCATGACAGTTTCGGCACGATGGTCACTTTACGCGCATTCCCCTCACCAATGCTTTTCGTTTGTACGTCGTCACGGTGGCGCAGCGTCAGATGGATAATCCGCCGCTCGTAAGGCGGCATCGGCTCCAATGTCACCACTCGCTTGCTCTGAATGGCCTGGTCAGCCATCCGCAGCGCCAGATCGCGCAGCATCCGCGACCGCCGGAGTTTGTAACCACCTACATCCACCACGATGTTAGCCCGGTGCTGGAGTTCACGGCTGGAGATCAGCCGTGTGATGTATTGCAGCGCCGCCAGGGTTTCACCCCGCCGCCCGATCAACGGGCTGACGTTCGGGCCGACCACATCCAGCAGCCAGGGGTTACTTTCACCCTCACGGCTGGCTTCAGCCCGGCGCACGGCTACGCTGGCATGGTGCATGTCCATCTTTTCCAGCAGCAGCGACAGCACCACGCGGCTGACTCGCGCATCTTCATCAAGCTGCGCGTCATCCTGAATATCCTGCAATTCATCCAGCAGGGGGATCGCCTCGTCCTCGTCCTCATGCTCAACGTAAACATCCTGCTTTTCGGGTTGACGAGAGGGCGTGACCGGCGAGGCCGCCGGCACATTGGCCGGGCGAGCCGGCGCGGGCGGCGCAGGACTGCGGAAGACCTTCAGCCGCACGCGCGCCGGACGCGCCCCCAGACCAAACACACCTCGGCTCGGTTCTTCCAGCACTTCGACAATGACATCCGTCGGCGCGGCGCCCAACTCCGCCAGGCCTTTAGCGATGGCGTCATCTACAGTGTCGCCCGTTACTTCGATGGAGCGTTCTGCACTCATGTAAAAAATCCTCTTATGTCAGGTGAGTATCACTTCGCCGGTTTCGCCTTCTGGGTCTTGGATTTTGACTGTGGCGCTTTATCGGGCTTCTTACTCGGCTGGCTGTCCGCTTTTTCCGGACTCTCATCGTCTTTCTTCTTCGGTTTAGCCGCGCCCGAAATCATACCGGGAGCCGGTTCGTCCGCCGGCTTGCTGATGCCAAAAATCCGCCGCCAGTCACCCTGCCCTTGCAGCCCGTACTGCACGATGCTGAAGATATTGGAAACGACGAAATAAATGGATAAACCAACGGAAAACGACAGCGAGAAGAAACCCATCATGATAGGCATGATCGTTGTCATGGACTGGGTCATCGCCGCTGCCTGATTCGGCTGGCCGTCCTCACTGGGGGGGACGCTCGGCGTCATCATCTTGGACTGCATCCAGGTCGTTACCAGCACCAGCACCGGCAGCGCCAGCGCAAAGACCGGATTGGTCGGCGGTGTGGGCGGTTGCGTCAGGTCCATCCCCAGCCAGACGTTGTTCAGGGGTACGATCTGATCCAGACCGGGGATAAGAAAACGTCCGCCCAGGTCAATCAACTGCAAGGGCGTAGCCGCCAGCGCGTGATTGATGGCCTGATACAGCCCGATCCAGATTGGCAGCTGGATCAGCAGCGGCAGACAGCCTCCCAACGGATTCACGCCTGCCTCGCGGTACAGCCGCATCTGCTCCTGCGACAGCTTTTCGCGGTCGTTTTTGTATTTTTCCTGAAGTTTCTTGAGTTCCGGCTGAAGCGCCTGTGTCGCTTTGGTGGAACGCATCTGCTGCGCGTTGAGCGGGTACATCAGCAAACGCACCAGAATGGTGAAGATAATGATCGCAATCACGGGGCTGTTGAAAATGCTGTACAGCAGCGTAATCACGGTGATAAACGGATTGAGGATTAAATCCCACATGGGTCAAACTCCCAGCACCAGGCGGCTTACTGTAACGAATGTGTCCAGAGAAAACGGCCTTCTTCCAGAGTATACGCCACCAGCATCTGCCCGGGCGATAATGTACTCACAACCACCATCGGCTCGGTTATATTCGTCTGTTCGTTCGGCTCGATCAGCAAAATATCCGAGAAGATCGGCGACTGCATTTCGCGCACCAGCGCGCGGCCTTCAGCATCCACGACGGCTGTACCATTGTCACGATTCAGCCAGTACAGCTTTTGATCGCGCGAGGCGACCAGCACGTATTTGTCGGTCACCAGCGGCGCGGCGCGAATAGACATGCTGGCCGGTTTTACTGTCCACAGCTCAGACAGGCCGTTGGTGGCATCCAGTGCGTAGACGTTGCCAGCCAGGTCAGCGGCATACACTTTGCCATCCACAACGGTCGGTGTATTCCATACCCAGTCTATCGTGTCATACGAGTTCAGAATTGCGCCATCTTCGGCGGAAATTTCGAAAATCTTCCGGGCGAAGCTGCCAACATACAGTTTGCCATCCACATAAGCCGGCGAATCGGGCGCGGCCCCTTCCAGGCTGCGCGTCCAGCGTTCGGCGCCCGTCCGCGCGTCAACCGCGTAGAGGTTATGATCGAGGGAGGTGAAATACAGCGTGTCGTCAACCAGTACGGGTTCTGCCCAGACACCGTGTTTCGTCTCGACCGTCCACGCCAGGCTGAAGTCATCCCGGTTGAGCGCCACCAGATTACGGGTACTCAGACCAACGTATATCAAATCTTCCGTCGCTGCCAGATCAGCGACCAGATGGCCGGTGTTGCTGGGAATCGGTGTTCCTGTGCCATTCTCAATCCGCGCGGTTGGCACATCTACCGTATACAACACCTGATTGAAACCCGGCACCAGCAGCCGGCTGCTGCCATCAAATACCGGCGTGGAAAAGAAACTGTTTGGATTCTGGCGAATGTCCCACACGCGGGGATTACCATTATCATCCAGACGGATTTCCCCCTGCTGATTGCGGAGTTTAACCGTTTTCCCGTCCACCGGGTCAACCATAAACAGGCGGTCGTTAAAGGCAACCAGAATATTCTGCTGCTCGCCGATGAGTTCCAAACCGGCCCAACTGGTGCCCAGGGGTGCGGGGCCACAGGCTGCCAGCAGGGTAATAGACAAAATCGCCGCACCGATCAACCGATGCCGCGATAGAAACTTCACGATATTCAACGCCTTACTCCTCAAGATCGGGAACGGGATCATAACCACCCTGATGGAAGGGATGGCAGCGGGAAATACGCTTGACGCCGAGCCAGGTGCCACGAATCACACCATAACGTTCAATCGCCTGATAAGTATATTCCGAACACGTCGGTGTATAAATACAGGCCGACGGCAGTGCCGGGGAAATAAACCGTTTATAAAGTCGGATCATGCCCAGGGCCAGCCTTTTCATCTTTCGTCAGCGCCTTTCACTTCCTGCAAAATTCGCGCCTGAAAACACAACTCTTCCAGTATACGCTGTACGACTGAAAAGGGTTTCCCGACCAGGGCAGGTCGCGCCACCAGCACCACATCCAGACCGGATTTCAAACGGGGGTGAAACTGGCGAACCGCTTCCCGCAGCAGGCGGCGTGTACGGTTGCGAACGACCGCGTTACCCAGCACCTTACCGGTCACGAAACCGTAGCGGTTGTGCTCCAGTTCATTCGGCATGAAACTGAGCAGCAGTCCGCCTGCCGAAACGGTTCGTCCCCCGCGCCGCAGCCGGGCAAAATCGCGGCTGTCACGCAGCCGAAAACGCCGCTGCATCCCGCTGCATTACGCTTTCCAGTTAACTTTCTTGACGTGGTTCGGGGTAACCGTCAGTACATAACGACCGTGCTGGCGGCGCGCCTTTAACACCCTGCGCCCTCCCCGCGTCATCATCCGCTGCCGGAAACCATGCACACGCTGCCGGCGGCGAATCTTGGGTTGATAGGTTCGTTTAGTTGCCATTATATCAGCGGCGAAATTCGCTTAACGCCGCTTTACCTCCCTTCAAATGTTGCTGTGTGTCTGCTGCTTAGTGTCTACCAGACTATACCAGGCGGTAAGTATAACGGATCGGCCAGCGCCGGTCAACCCGACGCTTGCAATCGGTGCACCTGCTAAAGTATAATTACACCCCGGTTTAATTTTATTGTTGCACCGTCAACATTCCCCGCAGACACCTGGAGGCGCAGTCACCCTTGATGATGCCAACCCACCATTGGGCGCGTAATCTGATTATCACCGACCAAGACGTTGAGTTCCTCACCGGCTTGCTGCTCGAACGAGAAGTTCCCCTGAAA
>JARKOK010000039.1 GCA_029975765.1 Aggregatilineales bacterium | reverse complement strand
TATCCACGCCCTGCCAGAGGTGCGCGAAAGCAGCGCCCGGTTTGGCGAAACCGACGTGGGCGGCCTGCTTAAAGCGCCGGTTCCGATCTGCGGGGTCATGGGCGATTCTCAGGCGGCGTTATTTGCGGAACGCTGTTTTACACCGGGTGGCGCCAAAGTCACCTTCGGCACCGGCTCATCGGTGCTGCTCAATATTGGCAGCGCGGTGAAATACTCGACGGCGGGCAATGTCACGACGATTGGGTGGGTTTACGACGGCACACCGACCTACGCCTTTGAAGGGATTATCAACCTGACCGGCGCGACCATCGCCTGGCTGCGTGACCAACTGCAACTGATCGAAACCGCGCCGGAAAGTGAGGCTCTGGCGCGCGCGGTGCCGGATAACGGCGGGGTGTATCTGGTGCCGGCGTTCGTCGGGTTGAGCGCCCCCTACTGGCGTGCCGATGCGCGCGCCGCCATCGTCGGGCTGACGCTGGGCAGCACCCGGAACCATGTTGTCCGCGCGGCACTGGAGTCCATCGCCTATCAGGTGAAAGACGTGCTGGTTTCGATGGGGCAGGATGCCGGGATTTCGCTGAGTCTGATCCATGCCAACGGCGGCGCGGTGCGGAATGTCTTTCTGATGCAGTTTGTCGCCGACATAACCCGCCTGACAGTGCGCGCGTCCACGCTGGGCGAACTGTCGGCGCTGGGAGTCGTGTTCGCTGGCGCTCTGGGGCTGGGCATCCATACTTCGCTGGCGGAACTGGAAAATCTGCCGCTGGCCTTTGTGGACTATGTGCCCATGATGGAGGCACACCAGGCCGAAACATATTATGCCGGCTGGCAGGCCGCCGTGCTGCGTGTTCTGTAAAGTCTTTCAACAAGATTTTGAAAGGAAATGGTATGAATAATCATCCAATTACGCTGGGCGTTATCGTCGGCAACCGCGACTTTTTTCCTGATGTGTTGATTACCGAAGGGCGCAAAGACATCCTGGAGGTGCTGGCGGAATTCAACATTCGCCCCATCATCCTCGATGAACAAACAACCAAACTCGGCGCGGTAGAAACCTGGGAACATGCCAAAAAGTGCGCCGCGCTCTTTAAGCAGCATCAGGATGAGATTGATGGCATTCTGATCTGCCTGCCGAACTTCGGTGACGAAAAGGGGATTGCGGAGACGATTAATCTTTCCGGTTTGCGTGTGCCGATTCTGGTGCAGGCCTATCCTGATGATCTGGAGCAGCTCATTCCCTCACGGCGGCGCGATGCCTTCTGCGGCAAGATTTCGGTCTGCAACAATCTCTACCAGTTTGGTTTCCCCTATACCGTTACCGAACAACATACCGTCCATCCGAAATCCGAGTCGTTCAAGGCTGACCTTCAGAAATTTATCGGCGTGTGCCGGGTGGTCAGGGGACTGAAACGTGCCAGGCTGGGCGCGGTGGGGGCGCGTCCGAATGCGTTCAATACCACCCGCTACAGCGAGAAACTGCTGCAAGCCTTCGGCATCAGCGTGCAGACGATTGACCTGTCGGATGTTTTCGGGCCTGCCCGCAAGCTGGCCGATGACGACAGCCGCGTGAAAGAACGGCTGGATCGTATTCAGGGTTATGTGAACACGCAGGGTGTGCCATCACCGTCCCTGCTGAAGATGGCAAAAATCGGCATTGTGCTGGATGAGTGGATGCAAAAGCTGGACATCGGCGCGTCCGCCATTCAGTGCTGGGACTCGCTGCAACACAATTATGGGGTCAACGTCTGCACGCTGATGAGCATGATGAGCGAACAACTGATGCCCAGCGCCTGCGAAGTGGACATTACCGGCGTGGTCAGCATGTACGCGCTGCAACTGGCGTCTGGCACACCCAGCGCCCTGGTGGACTGGAACAACAACTATGCCGATGACCTCAACAAGTGTGTGCTGTTCCACTGCGGCAACTGGGCGAAGAGCTTTTTCGGTTCTGAATTCAAAATGGAATACGCGCCGATTCTGGGATCAACTTTGGGTGACGAGAACACCTACGGCGTGGTTTCCGGGCGAACGCCAGCCGGGCCGTTCAGTTACGCGCGTGTCACCACCGACGACCGGCATGGAGTCATCAAAGCCTATGTGGGTGATGGCATGTTTGTGGATGATCCGCTGGATACGTTTGGCAGCCGCGCGGTGGTCGAAGTGCCTGAATTGCAGGCATTAATGCGCTTCATCTGCAAAAATGGTTTTGAGCATCATGCGGCGATGAACGCCTCTCATTCGGCGGCTGTTCTGGCCGAAGCCTTTGAGACATATTTTGCGTGGGACGTGTACCATCACGCGGGGTGATGACTCGTCCGAGCGATAAGGACACCGGCTGAAGCGGCAGACTGCGCCGCAATAATAAAGAAGGGGCGCACACGCAGGTGCGCCCCCTGCACCATCCTTAACTCACGGCCTGTTTCATCAGCGCGGCGATGCGTGCCTCTTCGGCGGGGGTCAGCTCCTTCAGCGCGTAGGCGACCGGCCACAGCGCGCCGTCGTCGAGGTTCGCCGTATCGTTGAAGCCGAGCGTCGCGTAGCGCGTGCCGAACTTCTGCGCGCTCTGGAAGAAGCAGACGATCTTGCCGTCCTGGTTGGCATAGGCGGGCATCCCATACCACGTTTTTGGTAAGAGGGCCGGCGCGCTGGTTTTGATGATCTCATGCAGCCGTGTCGCCATGCTGCGCTCCGGTTCCGGCATCTCGGCGATCTTTGCCAGTACGTCGCTTTCCCCCTGCGCCCGGTCTTTGTTCGCGCGCGCTTCCGCCTTCATCTCTCTGGCGCGCTCCTTCATCGCGGCCTGTTCTTCGGCAGAGAATCCCTTATTCTTTTTGCCGGTCGCGGTGGTGTTCTTTACAGATTGGCTCATAGAAACTCCCTTCCGTACTACCTGATAAAACTGATTCGATGAGATACTAACGATTACAGTGATTTCGGCAAAGACGCGCTGAGCTACGTCTGCTGCTATTTGTCCTGAGCCAGCACCATGACATTGCCGCTGTTATCCTTGAAAATGGCCTCGATAATCCCATACGGGCGATCGGTGGGCGGCTGCACAAAGTCCACGCCTCTGGCCTTGAGAGTCTCGTAGGTCTGCTGGCAGTCGTCGGTTTTCCAGGGGCCGACGCCAATCTTGCCCGCTTCCACCAGCCGGGTCAGTTGATCAGCTTCTTCCTGAGTAAACAATACACCGGGTTTCACCACTTCCAGGTGAAATTCAATGTCAGGCTGGCTTTTCAGGCCGACGGTCAGCCAGCGATAATCGCCATTTTTTACGTCGGCGCGGATTTCGAAACCGAGTTTCTCCGTATAAAAACGCAGCGCCTCATTCTGATCCGTCACCCAGATGGTTGCAACCGAAAGTCTGTTTAACATCGTTTGTCTCCTCCCAACATACGTTGAGATTATAAAACATTTGTGCTGTTTCGACTTCTCGAAAATTGCTCTGTTTTAAAGATCGGGCTGATCGTTGAGGTTGTGGAGCAAACAAACGCAAAGCGGGATATAGGTGGGGTGGGGCGTGGGCTGACTGCTGCTGCGATAGGTGCGGGGCGATAACCCGGTCACTTTGCGAAATAAGGTGCTGAATGACCCCAGGCTTTCAAAACCAACCGCCGCGCAAATTTCCGTGATGCTGAGATCGGAGTTCCGCAGGAGTTCTTTGGCCCTGGCGATACGCTGTGCCACGAGGTACTGGTGCGGTGTCTGTTGGTAGACCTGCCTGAATGCCCGGATCAGGTAATACGGCGAGAGGGCTACCTCGCGGCTTAAATCCTCAATCGTGATTGGCTCATGGTAGCTTCGATCCAGTACCAGACGGGCAAGACGAACTTGCTTATGCGGGTTCAGGCGCACCGAGGAATTCTCCCAACCGGAAATGATTACAACGGTTATTATAACATTTTTCGGCAGCCTGCGCCGCACAGCACCCGTCACTCTCATCTGGCGGAGATACTAACGAATTTGGGTGATCCAGTTCGGTATTGCAGGGACGTGGGGCGGCGTGTTCTACGGAAAGCCATTACCGGTATTAAAACATCAGAAAACTCAGGCGGTTATCCTACTGCCCCACGAAGCTAACGATGGCAACATTGGCATCGCAGTCGGCGCGGGTGGTGACGGGGTAGGTATCGGAGACCGGGCTGCCGTCGGGGTCGAGCAGTTGGATGGTGTAGGCGCCGTCGCGCGGGGCATCGCCCAAAGGCAGCTCGAAGCCGCCCGCGCCGTAGGTCAGCGCCGCGCCGCTGCGTACCGGCTGCGGCGCGAAGTCCGTGCCCTCAATACGAATCTGGTAATCATTCAGCGGCGCGCCGTTGGTGTCCGTCACCGAGCCGGCGATGCTGGCCCAGGCGCAGCCCTGTCCGTTGCCGTTCGGCGCGTACAGCACGCCCGTTTCCGCCAGCACAAACGGAAATGGCGAGCGCGTTACCACCACCGCCAGCGGCGTAAAGGTCGCTGTTGGTTCGGGAGTATCGGTCGGCGCGGGCGAGGGGGGCAGCGTCGGCAGCGGGGTGGTTGTAATGACGACCGGCAGCGGCGTAAACGGGGCGAGCGGGTTCAGCGGCGTGTAGGGGTTCGTCCACACCAGCGCGATCCAGCCGACAGCAGCGGCGGTCAGCAGCAGGAACACCAGCGTCAGTACATTGAACAGACAGGTATTCCGGCGCGGCGGCGCGGCCTTGCTGGTGGGTCGCGGCGGAGCAGCACGGCGCGGTTCGGTGGGAAATTCCAGTGGGGGAAAGCGTTCCGCGCGCGGCCTCGGCGCGGCTTCAACCGCCGCTTCCTCGACGCTGGCCTCTGCATCCGGCGCGGGGGCTTCCGGCTGTGCCGGCGGCCAGTCCGGCAAATTCTCCGCCGGCGCTTCCGGTTTCACCAGCTCCGGCGGCGCGTAGGCCAGATCATCCGGCGGAAATTCGAGTTTGCCGGTTTCGAGCTTCCGCTTCCGGTCTTTGCGCGTCACGCGCCGGATGCCGCCGGATGATTTCTCGTCCATTACTGCGCGCGCACCTGCACGAAGTTCACCAGCGCCAGATTACGGGAGCAGTCCAATGGGAAGGTCACTTCGATGCGCGGCGAAATCGGCGTGCCGCCCGCGCTCAGCAGTTCCACGTAGTACGTGTTGCCGTTAATCACGTTATCTACCGGCTGCTCCCAGCCGCCCGCGCCGTACAGCGAATTCGAGCCGGTGATGACAAACCGTTCGCCGACGCCGGGGCCGGTGATGCGTACCTGCATTCCGGTGACGGCGGCGCTGTTGATGTCAAACACCTGCCCGCCAATGCCCTGCCAGGCACAGCCGGCGGTGTTGGCGAAGTTCTGGGTGAAGATAATCTGCCCGTCACGCAGGTCGTACAGGAAGGGCGACAGTGTGGGCGGCGGGGTATTGGTCGGGCCGGTGGGCGTGGCTGTCGGGGTGGGGGTCGGGCTGGTGGACGGCGTGGGAGTGACGGTGGGCGTATCGGTCGGGCCGGGTGTATCAGTGATTGTGGGAGATACCGTCGGCGTGACGGTCGGCGGCAGGGTTTCGGTGGGTGTCAGCGTGTTGGTGGGGGTGAACGTTAAGGTCGGCGGCAGGGTGGCCGTCGGCGTATTCGACGGCGTAACCGATGGCAGTTCCAGTGCCGTTGGCACGATGACCGCCGCCGCCGGGGGGGTAACCGGCGGGGCGAAGAACTGCATGACCACCAGCACGATCACGATGATCGTCAGGATGAGAAAGATCAGACTGATAAGGTTGTAAATCCGTGACGAACCCTGACCCATACTGCCCTCGCTTTACTGTTGTGGGCTGAGAAACCGTTCAATCGTTGCCAGCTGCCGCATCTGCTGAAGCCAGTTTTCAAACCGCGCCTGCGCGATATACACCCGCCGTTCGGGGTCAACCGGGCGGCT
Organism: Aggregatilineales bacterium; assembly: GCA_029975765.1. GTDB lineage: Bacteria > Chloroflexota > Anaerolineae > Aggregatilineales > Phototrophicaceae > CFX2. Next base: position 2,849 of record JARKOK010000039.1, on the reverse strand, counting down.
GCCGTTTTCCAGCGTTTGCACCACATGATACCCCAGCGCCGTCGCGACCGGGCCGCCCATCTGTCCCGGCTGGAGGATAAAGGCCGCGTCCGCCAACTGCGGCACGAGCAGTTCTTCCCGCGTGAACCAGCCCAGATCGCCGCCGTTGGCGCGGGTGGTTTCATCCAGCGAAAACTGCTGCGCCAGCGCGCCGAATTCTTCTCCGGCTTGCAGCCGCGCCATCAGGCCGGCGGCGTCCGCCTGGGTTTTCACCAGGATATGCCGGGCGTGAACCTGCGGCACTTCGCCGGACAGATCGCCCGTAATCGCGTCACGCAGGTGATTGGTCACCAGTGTCGCGCGCAGCGTGGCTAAAAACTCATCAGGGGTATAACCGTTGATTGCCAGCCACTGTTCCCAGGCTTCCGCGCTGCCGGCCAGTTCGACGTTGACCTGAAGCTCGGCCAGCACCTCGTCATCGCTGACGACGATTTCCTGGGCAACAGCACCCTGGGCGATCAATTCCTGGTCAATCAACTGGTCGAGAATTTCGGCTTGCAGGGCGGCGGGATCGGCGGCGTTCATTTCCATCTGGCGGCGCATCAGCGCGCGCTGGAACTCCGGCAGGGTGATGTCTTCCCCGTTGACGGTCGCCACCAGCGGTATCCCGTCAGCATTGTTCGGAAGCTGCGGCGCGGTCGCCTGCTGAACGGGCGGTGCGCCGCTGCTGGCAAGGGCGCTTCCGGCACAGGCGATCAGCAGCAGCAGAGCCGGAAGACGGAGGGATTTTAACAGAACCAACACGTGATTGCCTCACAGTTAATGACGAACAGCGGGGGTGGAATGATTTCAACCCTGTCTTATTATGCTATCGGTAGCAGTTTGCGGCAAGTAAAGATTGCCAATTCGCCGTAGATAACCAACGGCGCGCGGTTGGCCTGGCTGCTTCGAGCATTATATGTGACCTGAACGATTAGGCGTTGCTGCCCGATGATGCTACAATCAAGGGAGATTATAGCCCTTAACGGTAGAGGAGCTTCGTTCATGCCCCGGTGGAATGCATTCGAGCGTTTTCTTGATGAGGCGCGTCAGGCCGCCAGCGACGAAGAACGCCAGGAGCTGGTGGACGAACTGCTGCTGGAGCGCCCGGAGTGGCCCTGGGTGCAGGGCAGCACGGCGACGTTCATTTTTACGAGCATGGGCAGCCGCCGCAGCGTGGCGCTTAACCTGGATACGGTGAAGGCCGACCCGCCCTGTGTGCCGATGACCCGCCTCGAAGGCACCAGCCTGTGGTATATTACCCGCGAATTTGACCACGACGACCTGCTGGATTATCTGCTGGCAGTGGATGACCCAATGACGCCGCTGGCAACCGAGCCGGACATCGTGGGGCGCATCTCGAATTACTGGCGTTTTGATGCCCGTAACCCGCTGCGGATGGAAACCGCGCAGCAGATGGTATCCGTTCTGCGGATGCCGGACGCGCGTCCCTTCCCGGACTGGCGGGCGATGAAAAACGTGCCGCGTGGGCGCATCTACGAACATGTGCTGGACAGCGCGCAGTTGGGCTTTCGCTCGCGCAAGCTGTGGGTGTATACCCCACCCGGCTACCTGAATTCCGGCATGGTCTATCCACTGCTGATTTTATTGGACGGCCAATGGGCGGTCGGACCGCTGCAAGTGCCGTTTGTGGCGGACGCGCTCATCAAACACCGCCGGATGCTGCCGGTGGTGATCGCCATGCTGCAAAGCGGCAGCCAGCAGGAACGTACCCGCGAGTATGTCAGCAATGACCGCCAGTATGCCTCGCTGCTGACCGAACTGCTGCCGTTTGTGCAGACCAATTACCGCATTGACTCCACCAGTCTGGGGGTAGGCGGCGTGGCGGTCGGCGCGGTAGCGGCGGCGCACGCGGCGCTGCGTAACCCGGCGGTTTTTAACGGCCTCATCATGATTTCGCCGCCGATGGGCAAAGGCGCGGGGGAAGGCCAGCTTGACGACTACCTGATGCGGTTCGAGCAGTCCAACCTGCTGCCCCGGCGCATTTTCCAATCGGTCGGGCGGTACGAAGCGCGCGCGCGGTTTGTTAAACCGGCGCACCGCCTGCGCGATGTGCTGAACGAGCGCCGCGATACCGCTTACCGGTTTGTCACGGTCGGCAGCGGTCACGGGCTGGTCGGCTTCCGCAGCGTCATACCAGAGGCGCTGGCGTGGGTTTTCCCGGAGACATCCACCTGATCACCGGTTATGCCGGGGCGAACCGTCGGTTCGCCCCGGTGTTTTTCTATTCCACCGGTGACAGCCGGTACATCCCGATCAGATTGGTGTAATAAATCAGGCCGTCCGGTCCAACTGCCACCTCAATCGAACAGCCCATCTCGCTGCCGGTGTCTACCGGCGTCGGGTCGCCGGCAAACTCATTCCGGGTTTCGTCCAGCGCCACGCGGTACATCTGCATCGGCTTGAACGCGCAGTACAGTAAATCGCCCTGCCAGTCCGGGAAAGCCTCACCCTGGTAGACCGTGATGCCGGTGGGCGCGATGGTCGGCGTGTAGTAGATCAGCGCCGGTTTCGCGCCGGCTAGGCGTTCCGGGTTGTCGCAGTAGGTTTTATCATCCCCGCCCATCTCAATCAGCCCCCAGCCGAAGTTGTCGCCGGGGTCAATCTCGTAGACCGCGTCGTCGCAGTCCGGGCCGTTGCCGGTTGCAAACAGATGGCCGGACAGCGGATCGAAGATGAAGGAATAGGCGTTCCGTATGCCATAAGCCCACACGCTGCTGCCGGGGAAGGGGTTGTCGTCCGGGATTTGCAGTTCGTCGCCCACGACGGCGAACCGGTGAATTTTACCCTCGATGTCGTCCGTGTTCTGC
>JARKOK010000593.1 GCA_029975765.1 Aggregatilineales bacterium | reverse complement strand
AGCGTTAACCCCGCCAGCAGGCTGACGACGATGCCAACCGCCAGCATCGGCCCGGCGCTGCGCAGCATCCCCATTTCGGTAAAGATCATCGCCATGAAACCGACGAAGATCGTACCGGCGCTGCTGGTGATGGTTTCGCCCACCATATGCACTGTGCGGCGCGTGGCCTGCGCGACATCCGGGCTGTCGGCCATTTCCTCGCGGAAGCGGCTGATGAGAAACAGGTTGTAGTCGGTGCCGGCGCCGTACATGATAACCACGATCATGGCGTTGACCTGCGCGATCACGGTGATCACATCCAGCCGCGCCAGATGGCCGATCAGTCCCATCGTCGTGATGAAAGCGACAGTGACGCTGAACAGCGGAATAAGCGGGCTGACTGGCGAGCGGTAAATCAGCAGCAGGGCGACGATGACCAGCGCGAAGGTAATGATCAGGGTGCGGTCAATCGTCGTGAAGGTGGACTCCTCCGCCTGGGCGTTCAAACCCGCTTCGCCGGTCTGGTAAACGGCGAAACCCTGCGGCGGGTTGGCCGCCAGCCAGTCATCAATCTGCTGGACGGCTCTGGTCGTTTGCAGCGCGTCGGTGGGGGTGGTCAGCGCCGCGCTGACCAGAGCGATCCGTTTGTCCGGCGAAATCAGCGCATCGGCCAGCAGCGGGTCAGTCGTGGGGGCGGCGACCTCGCTGATGTTGTCCGGCGCGGCGTCACTGTTGAGATAAGCCGCCACCGCCGCGATATAATCCCAGATCACCGGGGTGTGGACATCGCCGCCCGCGCCGGCGTCAATTAAAATCACGGTGCTGCTGGCGGCGAATTCTGCCGGAAAGGTGCGCTCAAACACGGCCTGCGCCCCGGCAAACGGCGCGTCCGCCGGCAGAAAATCGCGCTGGTCAGTGCTGGAGATGTCATCGAGGGACGGGGCGGTGAGGATCAGCAGGGCGGCCAGCGCGACCCAGCCGATGATAATGGCACGCCGGTGGCGCGCGGCAAGATTTCCAAGCCAGCGGAACATGGTTTCCTCCGGGGTATCATAGTTGTGTGGTAAAATTATGAGTGAATACTCAAAAAATGAGTCTATACTCATTATTGAGTGATCGCTCATTTTAGTCAACCGTACCCCCTAAAGATTGGGGGTAGCTTTGGGTTCAAAAGGCGGCAGGCATGGCACAAACGCATTCGCGGCGGGAACGGCGGGCAGAGGAACGCCGGCAGCAAATTCTGGAAGCGGCAGCCAGAGTCTTTGCGGACAAGGGGTATCACCGGGCGACGACCAGAGAGATTGCGGAAGCCGCCGATTTAGCCGAAGGCACGATCTACAATTATTTCGCCGGTAAGGATGATCTGTTAATGGCGCTGGTCGGGCAGATGGCCGAACTGCCGGAGCGCGACGCCCTGTACAGCCAGTCGGTTGACCGTGACCCCGGCGAGTTCTTCGTGGAGCACTTCGCGCAGCGGATGATGCAGATTGAGCCGAATTACCGGCTGCTGGTGGCGATGCTGCCAGAAATCCTGCATCACCCGCCGTTACGCGAACGCTACGTCAGCGAACTGATGCAGCCGGCAATTGCCATGATGGAACGCCACGTGCGCGCCCGCATCGAAAACGGCCAACTGCGTCCGGTGAATGCGGCGCTGACCGCCCGCGCGGTTATCGCGCTGATGGCCGGTATGCAGGTGCTTATGCTGTTTGATGATCCGGTGACGATAGAAAGCTGGCAGCGCCCGGAGGAACTGGCGCAGTTGATTACGTCCCTGTTTCTGGATGGCCTGCGCCCGCGCGAATAAAGGCGGCAGCAGGGGGCGACCGCAGCCAGGCCGCCCCCACGTAACCGATGTTATCCAGGGACGCCCCACAGGCGTACCGTACCGTCGTCGCTGGCCGAGGCGAGCAGGCTGCCCGCCGGGTTAAAAGCGAGGCTGCCGATGGTGCCGGTGTGGCCGGTGAGGGTGGCGCTCAGGCTGCCGGACAGCACATCCCACAAACGGAGGGCGTTATCAGCCTGAACAGCGTTCGGGTCACCCCCCGCCGTCGCCAGCACGCTGCCGTCCGGGCTGAAGGCCACCGCCAGCACCGCGTCCGCCGTGCCGGACTTCAGAACCAGCGGCGCGGGCGCATCCATCGGCGCGCCGCCGATATTCAGCGTCCAGATGACCGCCGAGCCGTCCAGGCTGCCCGCCGCCAGCCTGGTGCTGTCCGGGCTGAAGGCCAGATCGCGGATCAGGTCGGTCTGCACCTGATACGCCTGCACGACTTCCGCCGCCACTTCCAGCGCCTCCCCGGTCACGGTGGTTGTCAACTGCCAGAGGCGCACCGTGCCCAACCGGTCGCCGGTTGCCAGCAGCCGTCCGTCCGGGCTGATCGCCACCGCGCCCACCGGCAGGCCGTGTTCCAGCCGCGCCAGCAGACCGCCGGTGCGGGTGTTCCACAGGTAGATGGCGTTATCGCTGGCCTCGCCGCCGGAGGCCGAACCAACGGCAGTCGCCACCACCAGCAAATCCGGGCTGATGGCGATGCTGTTGATGCTCTGTGCGTCCTCGGCGGTATCCATCTGAATCAGGTCAAGCCCCATCGGTTCGGTCTGGGCAAAAATCACCCCGCCGTTCAAACCGCCCGCCGCCATAAATATCAGGTTGTTAATCGAGCGCGCCAGAGCCAGAGCGGTCACCGGCTGGCCGAGCACGATACGCTGCGGGATTGTTTCCTCACCGGTTAGCGGCAGCAGCCACAGGCTGCCGTCGTCGTCACTGCCGGCGATGGTCATCATATCGCCGCCGGGCGACCAGGCCAGCAGCGCCGTGTGATCAAACGGCACGGTCAGTTCCCCAAGTTCCTCGACCTGCGCCGCGTTGGCCGCCGTCACCGGGGCGGCGCTGGCGGGCAGCGGATTGGCGGCGGCGCTGACCATTGCCGCCGGGCGCGGCGTGCTTTCAGGCGCGGCGGCTTCCGGGGTGGTTTCGACCGGCGCCGGATAGCTGCGGCACAGGAACAGAGTTGCGCCGTCCGGCGTGCTGCGGTAATCGTAAGTCAGGCCGTCGTAGGTGAAGCGGAAGATATAACCGCGCGTGATGACCTGCGCGTACATCGTATTGGGCTGCGGGCAGCCCAGGCTGGCATCGCTGAAAATCTCCTCCGACCAGTTCCATTCGCCGACGGTATCCAACGTCAGCGCCGTACCGAGCTGCTGGTTGAGGCTGTCCAGCGCGGCCTGGGCGGCAGCCGGTGTATCCTGGGCGGCAGCCGGCAGCGCCAGTAGCAGCAGTAATCCCAGCATCCCATATTTCAACATTAACCGTACTCCTTCACTACCTTTAAACCTGCCCCCCCGAACCAACCCCGCCGGAGACCGGTGGCCGGTTTCAGGGGAGTCCGCCCCTATGATAGACGGCGGTGGTTCGGATGACACGGGTGGTTAAGCAACGGCTGCTCAACGATCAGGCAACGGCGCGGCGAACCGGTGCCGCCGGATGAAGGTCTGGTCGCGGGTGATGGTGACGACGTTAGTACCGGGTTCGGCGGCTTCATCCACTACCGTATCGGTCTGCCCCGGCCAGGCGTGAAGCTGTTCCCACGTACTGAGCGCGCTGGCGTACAGGATGCCGTCGCGGTGAATCGTGAGGTTCTGGTGGACGTGGCCGAAAAAGACACCACGCAGCCGGCGGCGGGCGGGCAGCAGCGCCGTGTGAACATCCTCGCCATTGGTGATGCCCATATACTCATCCAGCCAGGGGATGCCGACCGGCAGCGGATTGTGATGGATGGCGACGATCAGCGGGCGATCGTCCGGCGCGGCGCACAGCTGTTCCAGCCATTCCAACTGCGGCGGCGTGACAAAACCTGCCGGGAACACCGCCGGGCCGTTGCTGTCCACGACGATCAACTGCGCGCCGTTGATTTCGACGGTGTAATCAAACGGCGCGAGGACATCATCCTGCCCCAGCAGAAACCGCTGCAGGGCGGCGGCTTCATCGTGGTTGCCGGCCACGTAGTAGGTCGGATACGGGATTTGGGACAGCAGCACGCGGGCGGTGGTGTACGCTGCCGGGTCGGGGTCGTAGGCCACATCGCCGGTGTGCAGCACAAAATCCGGCTGGAACGGCAGCTGCTGCAACTGGCGCACCAGCGCGGTCGCCCGGTCATATAGTGGGAAAGGATAGTCACCGGGATGGTAGGCCGGGTCGGGGTGAAGATGGGTATCGCTGATATGGACGAACGTCAGGCGAAAATCAGACATGGGACTTTGTTCCTTATCAGGTGCAAGGTCAACCGTAAGCCGTATATAATAACAGGCGCGTCCTGGTACGGACACGCAGCCGCGTGGCCGCACACGATCACAAGAATACCGTTTATGTACCGACTGCTGCTGATCATCGTTTTCCTGCTGGCGGCGTGCGGCGGGCAGCCCACGCCGGAAGCGGCCAATCTGCCCACGCTGGCGGCGCTGCCCACACTGACGGCGACCGCCACCGATACACCGGTGACGCCGAGCGCGACCCCGACGGCGACCGAGACCCCCGCGCCGACCGCCACCGCGACGGTGAGTGTGACGCCGAGCGCCACGATCACCGAAACGGCGACCAGCACACCGAGCGCGACCCCGACGGCGACCGAGACCCCCGCGCCGACCAGCGATAACGAAGGCATCATCGCGCTGGCGCTGACGGCGGCCTTTGCGACCGTGATTCCGCTGGCGGCGCTGCCGCCCGACGCTGCCCCGGTGGCTACGCTGCCTACCGGGACGGCCTGCCAGTATCCACCGCCGGGCGGCTTCGGGCTGGTATTTGCCAGCGACCCGACGCTGATCCAGCAAATCGGCTGCCCGACGCCGTTAGGCCAGTCGCCGGTGACGGCCAGCGTGAGCAGCGCCACGCAGAACTATGAACGCGGCGTGATGGTGTGGACCCAGCCAGCCTCGATCTACGCGCTGTATACCGGCGGGCGTTTCCAGCGGTACGACGATATCTATAACGCCAGCGTTGACCCGGCGCGGGGCGGCGAAACACCGCCGCCGGGGCTGATCGAACCGGAACGCGGCTTCGGCAAGGTGTGGCGCACGTTCCCGGAAGTGCGGAGCGGGTTAGGCTGGGCGCGGGATAACGAGATGGGCGGCATGTCCACCGCGCAGCCGTTTGAGCGCGGGCAGATGATCGCTCTGCCGCAGCGAGGCGAAATCCTGATCCTGATCTACGACGCGGGGAATATGAACGCCGGCACATGGCGCAGCGTGCCGGGGAATTATTAGCTGCGGCGCGGAGCCAGCACGAGTTCGGCATACACCGGATGGTGGTCGGACTCGCCGCTGTCCGGCCAGACACGGGCGGTAATCCCCCGCACCTGATCGTTGTAAAAGATGTAATCGAGCCGGATGACCGGCGGCAGCAGCAGCCGGGTCGGGGTGGGGAAGGTGAAGCCAAAACCGACCTCGCCAACGGCGCGAAAGGCGTCGGTATATCCCTGCCGCGTGATGGTCTGGTACTCGTCAAAGTGATCGGTCATGTTGAAGTCCCCCACCAGGATGACCGGCCCACTATGGGCGCGGGCACGGCTTAACACGCGGTCAATCGCGCTGCCGTGCGCCTGAATTTTCACGCCTTCTTCAAACGAAATCGGCGGTACGGGATGTGTGCTGAAAAGGGTGAGCGAGACACCCCGCACGTCAAGTTCGGCGCGCAGGTGGCCGTAAGGGTCGTTGATGTCCAGATTGCGCCAGTATTCGTCGTCCACAATCGGATAGCGGCTGAGCAGCCCCTGACCGGCGTAAGGGTTAGCCTGCGGGTACAGCGATTGGTAGGGGTAAAGGTCGTTCAGGTGGTCACGGAAATAATCGGCGGCGGTCTGGCCGAGTTCCTGGACTGCCACAATGTCGGCATTCGACTCTCGAATCACACGCGCCAGTCGGTCAGGCTGGTGTTCGCCGGTTTCGATGTTAAACGTTAAAACGCTGAACGGCGGCGCGGCGCTGGTGGAAGCCCCACGCGGCAGCAGCAGCGGCCCGTAGGCCAGCGCCAGCACGGCGATGGGCAGGGTCAGCGGCAGCGCCAGCCGCCACTGGCCGAGCAGCAGGCCCACCGGCAGCAGCGCCAGCGCCAGAAAACTGAGGATGGACAGGGCGCTGGCGAACAGGCCGCGCGCCTCGGTGCGGTGCGCCAGCAGCGCGGCGACGGCCAGCGCCGCCAGCGCCAGCAGATAAATACCGGAGACCCCCATCCACAGATGGCTGAGCGCTTTCATGGTCGTTTTCCTGACTGTGCCTGATGCATTCCAGCTTCACCTTAAAGCCGGTGTGTTGGAATCAGATCAGCAGACGCGCCCTTTTACTGCTGGTACTGCCGCGCGAGGTCAATGTTATGCTGCAAATGCGGCAGGCGGTCGCGCAGGCCGAGGCGGTCAAATAAAGCGTGCGCGGCGGTGAAATGTTCGATGGCGCCGGCGTAGTCGCCCATGTTGCCCAGCACGTTGCCCAGGCTGCTCAGGAGTTCGGCTTCGGCG
>JARKOK010000581.1 GCA_029975765.1 Aggregatilineales bacterium | reverse complement strand
GGGTCAACGCTGGGCTGGCCGGGGATAATCACCCCACCGAGCGATACCGGCACGACCACCTCGCGCGGCAGCACGCTCAACGGCAGCACACGCATGTCGGCGTATACGTAAGGTTCGGGCAGGCGCGGCACGGTCGTCCCTACCGTAAAATTGTCCAGCGGCACGCGCACTTTATACCCGGCCTCCACCGTCCGCAGTTGATTCGCGGCATAGACCTCCACCGCACCTTCCAGCGCCTGCACCGCCAGTTCGTCCGGCTGCGCCTGTAAAAAAACCGTAGCCGCCTGGTCGAACATCAGCAGCACGCCGTTGGCCCATAACAGAATCAGCCGGTCAACCGCCGGAGTCTGGATCAGAATCCCGCTGGGCGGCGCGGTCGGGCAGGGCTTATCATGAATGCCTGACCGGAAAGTAAAGGCTTGCAGCGGGCCGTAGATCCCGTTCGGCGCGGCCTGCTGCTCCGGGTCAACCACCACCAGCGCGTCGGTATTCCCTTCGATTTGCAGCAGTTCCGCCGCCACCCAGCCCAGCCGCTCGTCACTCATCTGCACCCACAGCCAGGCGGCGTCTGCCGTGCGGCCAATGACCAGCAGCGGCACACCCAGATTGCCTGACGCCACCAGTTCCGCCTCCGCCGCCGGAAGCGCCCGGATATTGGCGCCGGTGCGCCACTTCACGCGGGCGGGCAGCGTCACCAGCGGCACCTCCAGCCCGGCGTTGTCCAGTTCTGTATCACCAAAGGCCAGCAGCGTCACCCCGTCTTCCGGCAAATTGGCAGAAATCCGTGCCAGTGCCATCCCCCAGGTCTGCGAGTCCAGGTTCATCGCCCCCAGACGCAGCGTTTGCACGTCGGTCGCGTTTACCGTATCCCCCGGCGCGGCCAGCGTCAGGCGCGCCTCAGCGCGCGGCACAGCTTCCACCGGCGCATGGCCGAAGCATACCTGATCCCGCCCGATGTTATGGCACGCGGGCAGCGTCGCATTCATCGCCGCCTGCACCACTGCCGGGCACGTATCCTCCTGCGCGGCAGACGGCACCGCACAGACCAACAGCCACACAACCATCACCACCAGCTTACGCATACCCTATCCTCAACTGCTGAACGCCAGGATACCCTGAAGCCAGAGCCTACCGCAGCCAGGGATTATAATCCACTTCGGGCGACTTTACCCTGCAAAGCCATAGCTTCTGCCGCGTCATCTGAAGAATTCTACCGTTATTTTTTGCCAGTAACCCTCGCGCATGGATGAACTGCTCGGCTCATTAAAATTTGATGCATTACGTACTAACATCCGGCGAGTTTCCTTGATTTACCCGGCAGGGAATGTTAATCTACCTGACAGTCGAGGTCTGGAAGCTGATCTGTGGACATAGAATGAGCGGCAGTCGCCCGCTTATTCAACAGCGTTAGCAGCATCCATCATTCACGGTAAGTACCCGGATAGCGGAATACAGGATGGCCCGCGCGGGCGGTTGCCAGGTTAGGGAACGGTTAGCTGGCCTGGGTCTGTCTATTATTTGTATCTAAGGCTGTCCTGCCGTCAGGCATTGCGCCTCAAATGCCGTTCAGCGTTTCCGCTATGCGCATTACTGGTTAACCCGAATATCCATTGGGAGGGTCAATGGAGTTTGCAATCATCATCGCTATACCTTTCATTCTGGCGCTGTTGATGGCCGTCGCTGGCCGCAGGGTACAGGCGGCGCAGCAGGGATGGCTGCTGCTGGGCGTAATGGCCGTCCTGTTCATCCTGCTGCTGACACGCCTGCCGCTGCCCACCGACCAGCCCGCGCAAACCTTCAACCTCCCCTGGATACCCGAAATCGGGCTGGAATTTTCTCTGTACATAGACGGGCTGGCGCTGGTGTTCGCCATTCTGGTAACGGGCGTCGGCGCGGTGGTCGTCTTCTACGCCGGATATTACTTTGAAACCAGCCTGCAGGCCGCGCAGTTTCAGGCCCTGCTGCTGGCGTTTATCAGCAGTATGCTGGCGCTGGTGCTGGCGGGAAATCTGCTCACGCTGTTCATCGCCTGGGAGCTTACCAGCATCATCTCGTTCCTGCTCATCAGTTTCAAAAGCTCCGATGCCGAGGCCCGCTCCGGCGCTTCTCAGGCGCTGGTGATCACGGGCGGCGGCGGGCTGGCGCTGCTGCTGGGTCTGCTGCTGATGGGCGGCGCCGCCGGGTCCATGTCGCTGGGAGAAATCCTGTCCAGCGGTGATGTCCTGCGCGAGCACCCCTGGTATTCCGCCTTCACCGTGCTCATCCTGCTGGGCTGCTTCAGCAAAAGCGCACAGTTTCCGCTGCACTTCTGGCTGCCGGGAGCGATGTCCGCCCCGACACCGGCCAGCGCCTTTCTGCACTCGGCCACGATGGTGAAAGCCGGTATTTACCTGCTGCTGCGCCTGTATCCGGTGCTGGGCGAAACACCCCTGTGGAACAACAGCCTGTTCGGGTTTGGCCTGGCAACCATGTTGATTGCCGCCTTCCTGTCGCTGCGCCAGCGCGACCTGAAAGGTATTCTGGCATATACCACAATCAGCCAGCTTGGGGCCTTCACGGCGCTGATCGGCCTGCCGGCTTCCGCCGGCCTCAAGGCCGCCCTCATCGGCATTCTGGCGCACGCGCTGTATAAGGGCGCGATGTTTCTCATCGCTGGTATTGTAGATCACGCCACCGGCACCCGAAATCTGGATGAACTGGGCGGCCTGCGGCGGCTCATGCCGGGACTCGCGGGGGTCACTGCCGTCGCCGCGCTGTCAATGGCCGGGGTGCCGCCGTTATTTGGCTTCGTTGCCAAAGAAACGCTGCTGGAAGCGGTGATACACCAGCCGGTGCCGCTGGCGATTGTCGCCATCAGCGCCGCCTTTACGGTAACCGCCGCGCTGCGCCTGTCGTGGGATGTGTTCATGGGGGAAACGCGCATCCCGCTGCCGCAGGAAGAACACGCCGACCACGACGCCCATCATCCCTATGGCGACGATGCCTATGATTACAGCCACCAGCATACCGTATCCGGCTGGATGGCGGCGGCGCCGGGTGTGCTGGCGGGCGCGTCCCTCCTGCTGGGAATAGGCATTGCGCCGCTGGTATCCCCGCTGGTTGAGGCCGGCCTGGGCAAATCGGTCAGCCTGTATCTGTTCCCCCCCGGTGGCATCAACACCGCCTTTATCATCAGCTTCATCGCGCTGATCGCCGGCGCCGTTCTGTTCGCGCTGCGCCGTGTCTGGCTGGCCTGGCCGGGGCAAACGCCTTTGTCGGGCGCGCGGGTTTATCAGGCGGCCATCAAAGGCGTTGAAACCGCCGGTGATATGATTCTGAAAACGCAGAATGGTTCGATCCGCTATTATCTGGTGGTCATCCTGGCAGCGGTCGTGCTGCTGCTGGCAACGGTCATCCCCGACGAACTGGGGAGTATGCGCGCCCTGTCCTTGCAGTTCAGCGGGGTGACTGACGCGCTCAAAGTGGTGCTGCTGGCGCTCTCCCTGGCGGCCACCCTCGCAAGTGTTCTCTTTAAACGGCATCTGGTGGCGGTTCTGGCGCTGGGGGTGTCCGGTTATGCCATCGGCGGCATCTTTTTGCTGGAACCCGCGCCGGATGTCGCCCTGGTGCAGTTTCTCATCGAAACACTGGTGACAGTGCTGACCATCGTGATCCTGGCCCGCACCAGTGAAGAGGAGCGCCGCAAGGCCATAGACCGGCTGTGGGATCAGACGCGTGTGGGTCTGGGGCGCGATATAGTGATTGCAGTGGCAATCGGTGCAGCGGTTGGCATCTTCGCGCTGGCGGCGGTCAGCAACCGGCCAAGCCCGAACCCTATCTCAGCCTGGCATCTCGAAAATGCTTTACCACAGGCCGGTGTTAATGATGTGGTGGCCGGTATCATCACCGATTTTCGCGGTATGGATACGCTGCTCGAAATCACGGTCTTCGGCATGGCCGCCCTGGGCGTTCTGACCATGCTCGCGCGCCCCAATCCCGGCAGAGTTATGCCGCTGTTCCGGCGCGGCGAGCCGGTGACCAATGACAGCACCCCCAAAGATGCGCTGCAGGAAGATGCCGAGCGCCCGGAACCGGTCACCTACCGCCCGCATTTTTCCAGTCCGATGACCCGTGTGGCGGCGCTTGCGGTGATGCCGCTGGCGCTGCTCATCGCGCTGGCACACATCCTCTATGGCGCTGTCAGTCCGGGAGATGGGTTTACGGCTGGCACGATTGCCGGGCTGGGGGGCGCGCTGTGGTTTGTGGTCTTCGGTTATGAGGAAACGAAACGACGGCTGCGCTGGCTGCATCCGGTGCCGCTCATCGGTATTGGCCTGGTGGTTGCGATCAGTAATGCCGCCGCGCCGCTGCTGTTCGGGCGCGAGTTCCTCGCTTTGACCAAAGTGTCCGGTTTCTCATTCGCGGACATCAAGCTGGCTTCGTCGCTGCTGTTTGAAGTGGGAATTTTTCTGACGGTATTTGGTGGTATCAGTGCCATTATGGAAGCGATTGCCCATCCGAAGGAGGTCGAACCCCTATGAATGTTCTGTTTGCCCTGGCGACCGGCATCATGTTTGGCCTCGGCGTCTTTCAAATCCTGCGCCGGGACATGATCAAAGCGGCGATGGGGTTTTATATCCTGTTCACAGCGATCAATCTGCTGTTTCTGGCCGTCGGCGCTTATAACGGCACCGTCCCGGCCTACGTTGATGCGAACAATCAGATTAACGGACAGCCCAGCGACCCACTGGTACAGGCGTTGATTCTGACAGCGATTGTGATCAGCTTTGGCACGTTCGCGCTGCTGCTCAGCTTTATCGCCGTTACCTCGCGGCGCTTTAAAACCGTTGACTCCAATGAGTTGGATCACCTGAAAGGTTAGCCAATGCCGAACAGTTTACTGCTCGGACCCATTTTTATACCGTTGGGTTTCGCCTTTATCGGTGTGCTGCTGGCGCGCAACCGCACGCTCCAGCATCTCGCGGGACTCATCGGCGCCGTCCTCGCCTGGCTGTGCAGCCTGGGGGTGCTCGCCGCGAATTTGGGCGGGGAAACCCTCGTTTACCAGTTGGGCGGCTGGCAGCCCCCTTACGGCATTGTACTGGTCGGCGATTTGCTCGCTTCCATCTTCGCGGTGACATCCACGACCGTCATCGCCGCCGGCGTCCTGTATTCGCTGGGCTGCAAGGACAAAAGTGTCACGTATACCGCCTTCATGCCGCTGTTTCTGGGTATGGGTGCTGGCCTGAGCGGCGCGCTGTACACCGGTGACATCTTCACGCTCTTTGTATTTATTGAGCTGATGGTGATCTGCTCCGTCATCCTGGTGGCGATCTCCGATGACCGTCTCGGCCTGGAAGCCGCGATCAAGTACCTGCTGATCAGCGCCATGGGGACGCTGTTCCTGCTGATCGCCATCGCAACCCTGTATGCGCAGTTCGGCACGCTGAACATTGCCGATATTGCCCGGCGGATGTCCCTGAGCGAACGCCCGCTGCTGGCGCAGGCCGCCGCTGTGATGCTGATGAGTGCGTTCCTGCTCAAAAGCGCCGTCTTCCCCTTCCATTTCTGGCAGCCCGATTTTCATACCACTGCCCCCACGCCGGTCCATTCGATTCTGTCGTCCGTCGTCGTCAAGGTGGGTATCTACGGCCTGATTCGAATGCTGACCGCGATCTTCACGGCTGAAGCGCCCCTGATTCAGAACCTGCTCATCGTGCTGGGCATTATCGGCATCCTGTTTGGCAGTCTGGGCGCGCTGCGCACCTATGACGCCAAACGCCTGCTGGCCTACTCCACCTTCGGGCAGATTGGTTTCATTCTGGTTGGCATTGGCTGGGGTACAACGGCGGCGCTGATCGGCGCGCTGGTGTACATCGTCAATCACTCGTTTATCAAGTCCGCCCTGCTGATGATTACCGGTGTGGTTACCAGCCGCACTATGCCCAAAACCGCCCGCCTGTCCGAAATCGGCGGCGTGGGTAAAACGATGGGTTTCACCAGCGGTTTATACTTCCTGGGCGCGCTGGCGCTGGCCGGCGTGCCGCCGCTGAACGGTTTCATCAGTAAGGTGACCCTCATTCAGGGTGGTATTGTCACCGAGACCTGGCCGGTGGTGGGACTGGTGGTGGGCGCGGGGATCATCACGCTGCTGTACATGACTCGCACCTGGCAGTTGATTTTCCAGCAGCCGCCGGCAGAGGGGATGAAGCTCAAACCGTATGGGGACAGCCAGTTAGCCCCGGCGCTGCTGATCGGCGTGTGCCTGCTGCTGGGTGTGTATGGCGCGCCGCTGCTGGACCTGGCGACACGGGTGGTCGCGCAGATCAGCGATCCCCAGTTCTATATTCAGGCCGTGTTGGGAGGTTAGCAGTGGCGACCTATCTGTTACTGGCCGTGCCGCTGGCGATTCTATGGCTGGGAATCGCCAACCGGGTGACGGTTGAAAGTTTTATCGTGGGATACGTGCTGGGTCTGGGGCTGCTGGCGCTGCGCCCCCGTCGCCCCGTTAAAGTCGTCTGGCGGCGGCTGCCGGATCAACTGGCGGCGTCTGTGATCTATGTTGTGGTTCTGTACCGGGACATCCTGCTCTCCGGGATTGATCTGGCGCGCCGGCTGCTGTCCCCGGACATGCGGCTGAACCAGGGCATTATTGCCGTTCCGACTCAGGATCGTCATGAAAGTCAGGTGATCGCCGCCCTCAGCGCCGTTGATGTGACTCTGACGCCAGGTGAGCTGGTGTTTGAATTTGACGGCAATACCATCATGTATGTTCACTGTTTAAGTGTTGAAGATGCGGCCCACGACGCGGACGAGCGGCAGGCGCGGCGGTTGAGCATGTTACAACGAATACTGGGAGTGTCATCATGAGTGAACTGACCATCACGGTGCTTCAGATCACGCTGGCGGTGTTGAGCCTGCTGCTGCTGCCCTGCGCCTACCGTATTCTGGTCGGCCCCAGTCCGGCAGATCGTTTGCAGGCAGTCGAAACCACCACCACGCTCCTGATCGGCATTGTCATCCTGCTCATGTTGGTGCAGGACTCCGCGTTTGTGCTGGACATCGGCATCGCGCTGGCGGCGTTCAGTTTCATCGCCACCCTCGGTATCGCCCGTTATCTGGCTGAAGGCCGTGTATTCTGACAGGCAGGCTGTATGACTATTTCCGAAGTTCTAGGGATTGCGGCGTTATTGTTCGGTTTGTTTTTCTGTGTGGTTGGCATCACCGGCATGGTGCGCCTGCCGGATGTTTACAGCCGGATTCATGCCGCCGGTAAAATCACCGTCCTGGGCGTCAATGGACTGCTGATCGGGGCCGCCCTGCTGATGCCGGAGATTACCCTGAAAGCCGCCATTCTGGCGCTGTTTCTGGTGATCACCGCCCCGGCGGCATCCTACGCTATTGCGACTGCCGCCTACCGTCAGGGAGTCACGCCGGTCGGCGTGACCCGCAACGATCTGGCGGAACGCGATCAACCGCAGGAGTAACAGCATCCCGTCAACCTTGCGCGGCGGCTGACAGTGTGCCGCACCTCAGAAACCGCCCTCCTTTGTGAACCCGCAGCGCCAGACCTGAACCTTCTCTGGCGCTGCTGTTATTTCCCGCGTGCCATCTTCGAACATGCTGGAATCATGGCAGTGCTGTGGCAGTGTAATACCCCTTAGAATATCTCCAGGGAGAAGTCTGTTCAGGTACAGGTCGCGCCTGCCACCTGCGCGGCGTCTCCAATAATCACCCGCACCCGACGATAGCGAAAGGACGATGATTACTGCCGCGATACCTGTTTCACCTGAATACATTCATCTCGTTAACAAACAGACTCTTTCAGAGGAGAAATCTTATGCGTTTCGTGAAAGTTTTGCTGCTCGTCGCCATGCTGCTCAGCGTTGGCTCAGTTTTCGCCCAGGACGCCGGCAGCGGCGCTGGTCTGACGATTGGTTTCTCGCAGGTAGGTTCGGAAAGCGCCTGGCGGACGGCCTTCACCGAAGCCGTTAAGGCTGAAGCCGAAGCGCGCGGCATTAACCTACTGTTCTCGGATGCCCAGCAGAAACAGGAAAATCAGATCGCGGCGGTGCGGTCGTGGATTGCCCAGGGCGTAGACGCCATCATCATCGCTCCGGTCGTCGAAACCGGCTGGGACGAAGTTCTGCAGGAAGCCCAGGATGCTGAAATTCCGGTCGTGATCGTTGACCGCAATGTGACGGCTGACCCCTCGCTGTTTGTCACCCGCGTTTCGTCCGATTTCGTACATGAAGGCCGTCTGGCAGCCGCGTGGCTCGTCCAGGCCACCGCCGGGAAATGCGCGATTGTCGAACTTCAGGGTACGGTTGGCTCCAGCGCGGCGCTTGACCGGCAAAAAGGTTTCAATGAAGTTATCGCCCTGTTCCCCGACATGAAGATCGTCGCCAGCCAGTCCGGCGACTTCACCCGCACCGGCGGCAAACAGGTCATGGAAAGCTTCCTCAATTCGATGGACCCGTCCAGCATTTGCGCGGTCTGGGCGCATAACGACGACATGCTGATCGGCGCGACACAGGCCATGAAGGAAGCAGGGCTTGACCCGGCGGATGATATTCTGACGATCTCGGTGGACGCCATCCCCGACATTTTCAAGGCCATGATGGACGGCGATGCCAACGCGACGGTTGAACTCAGCCCCTACATGGGCGGCCCGGCGTTTGACGCGGTCGTCGCCGCGCTGAACGGCGTAGAACTGCCGAAGTGGATCCCGGTCGCGGGCGGCATTTACTTCCCGGATACGGCGGCGGAAGAATACGCCAAACGCGGCGGCTAGTCCGGTCAGCGCCCGGTCACCTTCCGGGCGCGACAAGGTCGCGCATAAAGCGATATTCGGCGCTAAACTTAAAAGTGAGGCAGGCTGTCTCTGGCCTGCCTCATCCACACCGTTATTAGGCAAGAAAAAAGCTTATGTACACCGATAATCCGCCCCCGCTGCTTGAAGTCCGTAAGATCACCAAGACTTTCGTAGGTATTCCCGCCCTGTCCGATGTGGATTTCACCCTGTATCCGGGCGAAGTTCATGCCCTGCTGGGTGAAAATGGCGCCGGGAAATCCACGCTTATCAAGTTAATCACCGGGGTATACCAGAAAGACTCCGGCACTATTCTGCTGGAGGGTAAGGAAATCGAACCCAAAAACCCGCGCGATGCTCAGGAATTAGGCATCAGCGCGGTGTATCAGGAGATTAACCTGGTGCCCACGCTCTCGGTAGCCGAAAATATCTATCTGGGCCGCCAGCCGATGCGCTGGGGCATGGTGGATATGGCGGCGACCAACCGCAACGCCCGGACGCTGCTGAAGACCTATAACATTGATATTGATGTCAACCGCACCCTGTCGTCCTATTCGATTGCCATCCAGCAGCTTGTCGCCATCGCGCGCGGTATTGATCTCTCGGCCAAAGTTCTGATTCTCGACGAACCCACCTCCAGCCTGGATGCTCAGGAAGTGCAAACGCTGTTCAGCGTCATCCGCGCCCTCAAACAAAAAGGCATCGGCATTCTGCTGATTACCCATTTTCTTGATCAGGTATATGAGATTTCCGACCGCATCACTGTGCTGCGCAACGGGCAGAAAGCCGGCGAACACCTGACGGCTGACCTCCCCAGGATGAAACTGATCTCCGAAATGCTGGGTAAGGAACTGACTGAGGAACTCAGCAAAGAGGATGAGCCGCGCTCCCGGATCGAAGCTGACCGTGAGGTATTCGTGCAGGTCAGCGACTTCGCGCGGCGGGGTGTGATGCAGCCGTTCAGCCTGAACGTTCGTAAAGGGGAAATCGTCGGGCTGGCCGGGCTGCTGGGTTCCGGGCGTACCGAAACCGCGCAGTTGATCTTTGGCATTATGAAAAGTGAGCAGGGCGAATGCCGGGTGAAGAACACCAGGGTCAATCTGAATTCCCCGCGAGATGCCATCCGGCAGGGTTTCGCGCTGTGCCCCGAAGACCGTAAGGTTGAAGGCATTATCGGCGAACTGTCAGTGCGCGAAAATATCATCCTGGCGCTGCAAGCCAAGATGGGCTGGTTCAAGTATCTGTCCCGCAAGCGGCAGGAAGACCTCGCGCTGGAAATGATCAACGCGCTGCGGATTGTGACCCCGGACAGCCAGAAACCCGTTAAGGAACTGTCCGGCGGCAACCAGCAAAAAGTGATTCTGGCCCGCTGGCTGGTATCAAACCCTGAATTCCTGATACTGGACGAACCAACGCGCGGTATTGATGTCGGCGCTCATGCCGAAATCATTAATATCATCAAACGCCTGTGCCGCGAAGGGATGGCGCTGCTGGTCATTTCTTCGGAACTGGCCGAGGTGGTTGACTACAGTGATCGGATCATGGTATTACGTGATCGTAAGCTGATCGCGGAACTGGAACACAATCAGATCAGTCAGGCCGCCATTATGCAGGCGATTGCGGAGAAATAATCATGAGTGAAGGGGTTATGCCAACCGAAAGCACACTACCGGCCTTCCAGCGAGTCAAAACCGCCGTACAGCACTGGAGCCGAACCAACCGGCGCGCATTATGGACGCTGTTGATCCTGGCGCTCATTCTGCTGGTGAATCGCCTCATTTCACCCAACTTCTTTACTATTCGTGTGGCGGAGGATGGCCGGCTGCTGGGCAGCCTGATTGACATCCTCAATCGCGGCGCGGCGGTGATGCTGCTGTCTATCGGCATGACGCTGGTGATTGCCACCAAAGGCATTGATCTGTCGGTGGGCGCGGTCATCGCCATCTGCGGCGCGGTCGCCGCCACCCTGATTGCCAGCTATCCGCCGCCGGTGGTCATTGTCATCAGCCTGCTGGCCGGGGTGGTCTGCGGGCTGTGGAACGGCGCGCTGGTCGCCTTCTTTGGTATTCAGCCGATTATCGCCACGCTCATTCTGATGGTAGTGGGGCGCGGTATTGCCCAGATGATCACCAGCGGTCAGATCGCCATCTTCAACGAGCCAACCCTGACCTTCATCGGCGGCGGTACGGTCTTTGGCCTGCCATTCCCAATCTTCCTGTCCATCGCCGTCCTGATTATCGTCTATCTCTTTGTCCGGCGGACAGCCGTCGGCCTGATGATCGAATCGGTCGGGGCCAACGACCGCGCCAGCTATTACACCGGCATCAATGCCGCGCTGATCAAACTGACCGCCTATATCATTTCGGCGGTGTGTGCCGCGATTGCCGGTCTCATTCTCGCGGGTTACATCAAGGGCGCGGACGCCAACAATGCCGGGCTGTGGATGGAACTGGATGCCGTGCTGGCGGTCGTCATCGGCGGCACATCCCTGAACGGCGGACGGTTCTATCTGGGACTGAGCGTGATCGGCGCGCTCATCATTCAAAGTCTGTATACGGGTATCCTGGTCAGTGGGCTGCCGCCGGAATTTAACCTGGTGGTCAAAGCGGTGGTGATTATGTTCATCCTGCTGCTGCAATCCGATATTTTCCGGCAGAAAGTCGCGCAGGTCTTTAAGGGCAAACCAGCATGAGATCACGTATCCTTCCCCTCATTGCCACCTTTGTCGTGTTCGCGGCGCTGTATCTGGTTGGCGCCAGCCGGTTTGACGCTTTTGGCACATCGCGGGTGATCGCTAACATTCTCACCGATAAAGCCTTTCTGGGCGTGACGGCCATCGGCATGACCTTCGTCATTCTGTCCGGCGGGATTGATCTGTCAGTCGGCGCGGTGATTGCTTTTACCGGCGTCTTCTGCGCGACCCTCATCGAACAATCCGGCTTTCACCCGCTGATCGTGTTTGTGCTGGTGCTGACGATGGGCGCCATCTTTGGCTCTACAATGGGCGCGGTGATTCATTACTTCAAA
>JARKOK010000576.1 GCA_029975765.1 Aggregatilineales bacterium | reverse complement strand
CGCGCCTTTAAAGCGCAGGTGCAGGATAAAATTCAAAAGCTGCTGACGGAGTTCGCCGCCGGGGCCATCAGCCGCGAACAGTTCCACGTCATTTACGAACGCTATACCAGCCAGCTCTCAATTGCGGATATGGCGCTGCGCAGCAACTCACCGGACGCGGTGATCGGCGTGGTGCAGGATGGCCCGCCAACGGTGGCGATCAAGGAAGCGACGATGGGTAAGGCCATCGGCATGGTCATCTACAACAATCGCACCGGCACGCTGCTGGAAACGCTGGGCGAGTTCAATATTTCCCCGGCCAAACTTGCCCCAATCCTGAACGATTTTTCGATGATGATGGACAGCGGCCAACTGGTCGAACGGGAAATTCGGATGATCGGGCCGCGCCAGTGGCTGCTGTTTGCCGCCGGAAAAAACACAACGGTCGTCACGCTGTTCCGCCACGAGCCGTCCGAAGTGCAGATGCGTGAAATCGAACGGCTGCATCACGACTTTGAGGAAGCCAACCGCGCCTTCTTCAGTAAAGGCCCGGTTGACGCCAACAAACTGGCGTATCCCTTCCTCGTCTTCGTACAGAAGAAAATTCGCCAGGCGTAAAGCAGCCTCCGTCGGGACGCGTCATACCGTGTCCCGACAGCCGAAAAACCGGTTGGTCGTACCGCTTCGATCTAACCCCCGGCGCGGCTGGGCACGAAGTCCAGCCCATCGTAGGGGGGGCAGTTACCGGGGATGATGATCATCTGCCCGGCGTACAGCCGGTGCGGATCGGCCAGATTGTTACCCTGCACGATGCAGTCCACCTGCCTGTCATAACGCGCGCCGATGCGGTCGAGTACGTCACGCGGCTGCACCACGTAGGCCTCATCGCCCGGCCCCAGCGCGGCGCCGCCGCCGCCCTGTCCCAGTTCGAGATCGCCGGTCGCCCCGGCGGCGACGATGGGATTGCTCAGGGCGGGATACGCGCCATACGGCGGCGCGTCACCGGGGATGATCAGCGTATCGCCGGCCATCAGCTTATTGGGGTTCTCCAGCGCATTCACCAGCCTTAGCGAAATGATGGAAACGTTAAAAGCCTGGGCAATGGTATCCAGCGTATCGTTGCGTTTGACCATATAGGTCTGGTCGTTCGGGCCGGCCACTACCCCACCGCCGCCCTGACCGGAGTCACGGACGGATGTGGTGGTGGTTTCGCCGCCATCACGCGGGTTGGTGACAAACGCCGGCCCGGTGTAACGGGGGCAGCTAAGATCAATGGTCAGCACCTGCCCGGCTCGCAGTTTGTTCGGGTTTGCCAGATCGTTGGCTGCCGCGAGACAGGTGGTGTCCACGTCATAAGCGGCGGCGATCAGGTCGAGTACGTCACCCAGGCGGACGGTATACGTGCCGCCGTCCTGCGCGGTGGTGGTCAGTAAGCCGGTAATCAGCAGAGCCGCGATCACCAGCAAGAAACACAAACGTCGGCGCATCTTCCATCCTCCTGCATCAAGGCGACAAGAACAGCGTGACCGATAAAAAGATAAAAGCGAATTATGGATACTTTTTCACTTTCACCTGAATGCATTATAGAGACAAAATGAAGATCGAAACAATAGGACGGGGGTTATAACTTTCCACCCTTTGCGCCTGAATGTGCTATCCTTAACAAGAGGTGTCCCCCAGTTTTTGAGGGACACCGCCAACCGCAGCAGCGTTAAACTCACAATGGGCATAACCGGCGCAAGGGTGTCAACGGCATGAAACGTGGAACGATTTTCATCGGGTTATTTATCCTG
>JARKOK010000568.1 GCA_029975765.1 Aggregatilineales bacterium | reverse complement strand
CGCGTTGGCGGCGGCGGCGGCGGCACGTTGTAATCAATCGGCAGCGCGTCCACAATCGCTCTGGTGTCCACCGTCAGCAGCGACAGCCACCCGGTCAGGCCGCTGTATTCCACCTTGAGCCAGGCATTATACGGGCTGCGCGCCAGCAGATTAACCGTCACGCCGTCCGGCAGCGCGGCCACCACCGGGAACGTCACATCCGGGAACTGGCGCAGGTTCACCCCGGCGGGCGCGACGACCTTACCCGTTGTGCCCATCTGCCCGTACCGCTGCGGCGGCAGCGGCGTGGCGTCGTAGATCGCCGTAATCACGCCGGTGTTCATCACCAGCAGCGGCGCGTACATCCAGCCGGTTTCCCCACTGTCCAGACGCACATGCACCCAGTCGCCGGCGGTATTGCGTCCCAGCACGGCCATCGTCTGTCCGGCAGGCACCTGAACGATCACCCCCGCGTCGGTAGACGGCGCGGCGCGCATATTCACGGCCCCCGCCGTACTGACGTATCCGGCCTGCGGCACGATAACCGGGCGGTCGAGCAGCCCCACCGGCAGATTATACGCCAGCGCGCCATCCAGAAGCTGCGGCTGGCCGGGTGGGCCAACCGGCACCGCGAAGTTGCCATCGGCATACAGCACGCTCACCTGCTGGCCGAGCCGCAGCAGTTGGTTCTGCCCGTAGGCGAACACCAGCGTTTCGCCGGACAGGCCGGCAAAAATGGTGGTATCGGCGGTCGTCTGCACCAGCACCGTACCGTTCAGCCCCAGCGATACACCGTTGATGGCGATGTTGGTCGGCTGCGCGGCGGGGGTCTGCACGATGAACAGGCTGCGCGGGGCAGCGGCGCAGGCCGCCATCTCCGTACCGGTCTGGACGACCAGCGCCTGCCATGCCGGAAAGTCCGGCGGCGTGACATCCCGGATCGTCACATCCCCCAGCAGCAGGCCGGTGTACTGGATCGGCGCCGTTGGCCGCAGCCATGCTACCCCGGCCACGCCGGTCTCGACGGCCAGCGGCGCGGTACGAATCGCATCCACGACCCCGGTTTCCACCATCGCGCCCGGCGCGTTCAGCGCATTGGCGACCGCGCCGGCCGGTTCGACCTGCGGCGCGCTGCCGCCGTTGCACACATAGCCCACCGGCCCGCCGATGCAGGCGTCACTGGCAGTCGTCCATATGGTATCCATCGCCGGGGCGCAGACTGCCGCGCTGATGGCTGCCGTTTCCTGGGCCGCGGCCCACACTCCACCCGCTGCCAGCAGCAGGCTGATATTCAAACCAACGAACAGGCGAAAGCGCATAACCTGACTCAACCGCTAGTAGTATTGAAAGATTGTGAAATCATTCTACCAGAAGACAACAAAACGCATATGGAAAATGTGCTAGAATGCGCTTAGGTTCACCTGTCTCAACCCTTGAGGTACTGTGTCTGCTTTTTCTCTGACCGATCCGCCGGTGCATCTGCTGGCTGCGTTTCAACAGGCGTTCCCGGAGCAGTCGCCTACGTGGCTGATTCGCGCGCCGGGGCGGGATGTATGGATCGCCGCCGCGCCGGCGGCCTCATCACAGTTTACCGTGGCCGCGCCGGCTCACGAATCGCGCACCAGTTTTAATCTTCGCAGCGCCAAACTGCGCCGCACGGTGACGCAGCGCCCGCTGCCGCGCTGGGCGCTGTATCCGGCGGGTGTGATCCTCATTCTGTGCCATGATGGTCTGGATATGGACGGCCTGAATATTCTTGTCCTCAGCGAGGAGCCGCCCGGCCCAGGTTATGACTACGGCCTGGGTATGGCCTTTGCCGCGCTGTGGTACGAAATTCTGGCCCAGCCGTACACGCTCGATCTGCTGCGCGATGTGGTTGACCGCGCGCGGCGGGAATACGTCGAAGCCTAACCGCTGCCGCGCAGGTGGCGCTCCAGCGGCGAAACAGCGTCCATGAACCCCGGCGGGGCGCTGTCGGTAATCCGCGACGGGCCAAGTTCGCGCCGCCACTGGAGATGCTCGTTGGCGATGCGTACCAGTTCGCTGTGGCCGATGCCGTTGGGGTAGAAGGTCGCCAGCAGCGTGAGTGCCTGGTGAAAGCCGCGCCGGTAGGCTTTCTCCAGCGCCAGTTCCAGTTCTTCCTGGGTTACGGATTCGATGTCCATCACGCTGCCCCCATCCTCTTTTAATAATATTATACAGTTGAATGCCGTGAAATGACGCGACATTTCGCTGGAACTACCGCACATCCCTGCGGGGCGACCCGGCGTGATCGCCCCTGCGCTCAGAAAATTTACCGGATGGAGCAGCTACCCCGCGATGCGCTGCACCGCTTTCTCGACGCTTTTTTCCGGCGTGACCTTCAACTGTTCGTCCACCAGCACGCCGTTTTCGTCAATCACCCAGTGCGACCGGATGACGCCAAAATATGTTTTGCCGTAATTCGTCTTTTCGCCCCATGCGCCCCAGGCTTCCAGCACGCGGTGTTCCGGGTCGGACAGCAGATCGTAGGGCAGGTTTTGTTTCTGCTTCCATTTCAGCAGGTCGTCCGGCGCGTCCGGGCTGATGCCCAGCACCACCGCGTTGCCGGCCTCAATCTTCGGGAAGTGATCGCGGAAGCCGCAGGCCTGCGTCGTGCAGCCGGGGGTGTCGGCCTTAGGGTAGGCGAACAGAATCACCTTCCTGCCGCGAAAATCACTGAGTTTTACGAGCTTGCCATCCTGATTGGGTAGTTCAAAATCCGGCGCGGGTTGGCCGACTGTCGGCATACTGTGTTCCTCCTGTATCATATCGCTAACGAATACCCTAAACTCCTGATGATTGCATGAGATCGCCGGCGATTCTCACCAACTGCTGATCTTGCCCTGGCAGCACCGTGCGCGGGTCGAACAGCACACGCCCGCCCGCGATACGCGCGATCACCGGCGGGTCTGCCGCGCGCAGCCGCGCCAGGAAATCATCGGGGCGCGGCACGTCCAGCGCCAGCAGCGCCGTTGGCAGCACCGCCCCCGGCAGGCTGCCGCCGCCCACCGCCGACTCACCCTCTATCACTGTGCCGCCTATCTGCGCCGCCCACACCGCCGCCGTGTGGCGGATGTCCTCCAGGGGCCGCGCGATCATCTGCCAGATGGGGATCGTCCGGGGCGCTTCGCCCCGCCGGTAGTGGTCAAGCGTGGCGCTTAAGGCCGCCAGGCACAGCTTGTCGGCGCGGATCGCCCGCGCCAGGGGATGGCGTTTCAGCCGGTCAATCAGTTCTTTTTTGCCAATGAGAATCCCCGCCTGCGGCCCGCCCAGCAGCTTATCGCCGCTGAAGCACACCAGATCAGCCCCCGCCGCCAGGCTTTCCTGCGGCGTCGGTTCATGTTCCAGGCCGTAGGCCGCCGTGTCCAGCAGCGCTCCGCTGCCCAGATCATCCAGCAGCAGCACCCCATGTCCGCGCGCGACCGCCGCCATCTCTGCCAGCGGCACCGCTTCCACGAAGCCAATCTGCTTGAAATTCGAAGCGTGCGCCCGCAGCAGCGCCGCCGTCTCCGGCGTGATGGCGCGCACGTAATCGCCGGCGCGGGTGCGGTTGGTCGTGCCAACTTCCACCAGCCGCGCGCCGCTTTGCTCCATCACCTCCGGCACGCGGAAGCCGCCGCCGATCTCCACCAACTGCCCGCGCGAAATGATGACTTCCCGCCCCATCGCCAGCGCCGACAGCGCCAGCACCAGCGCCGCCGCGTTGTTGTTAACCACCAGCGCCGCTTCCGCGCCGGTGACATCCCGCAGCAGGCGTTCGGCGTGAATCAGCCGGCTGCCGCGCTCGCCGGTATCGAGGTCAAATTCCAGCGTGGAATACGACGCGGCGGCCTCCATCACCACCTGCTGGGCGGCCAGGGACAGCGGCGCGCGGCCCAGATTCGTATGCAGAATGATGCCTGTCGCGTTAATGACCGGGCGCAGCGTCGGCGTGAACTGCTGCCGCAGCGTTTCCGCCGCCAGCGCCAGCAGCGCCTGCGCGTCCGGTACTGCACTGTCCCCGGCACGCAGCCGGGCGCGGGTATCGTCCACCGCCGCGCGTACCGCCGCCAGCGCCGCCGCATAGCCGTAAGCTGTCACCAGTTCCACCGCTTTGGGCTGATTCAGCAGCGCGTCCACCGATGGCAGGGCGCGCAGCGGGTTATTCATTACGTTCATAACGGATTTCCCGCGACCGCAGGAACACTTCCACAATGATGAACACCAGCGCCACAAAGAACGCAATTGGCAGGTTCAGCACGCGCGGAATTTGCAGCCAGACACAGGTAACGGCGAACAGCCCCACCCAGATGCTCTGCCGCACGATCACGCCGCCGGGCGGCACTTC
The DNA here is from genome assembly GCA_029975765.1 of Aggregatilineales bacterium. Classification (GTDB taxonomy): domain Bacteria; phylum Chloroflexota; class Anaerolineae; order Aggregatilineales; family Phototrophicaceae; genus CFX2. Next base: position 3,977 of record JARKOK010000568.1, on the reverse strand, counting down.
CACATCCACCGGCACAAAACGCACGTTGAGGTAACGTATGAAGGGCAGCACCGTCCCGGTGACGGCGATTTGCAGCAGCACAAAAAACAGCCACCGCTGGCCGACACGCGGCAGTGTGGTCGTCACTAGTTCATACAGGCCGTACCAGCCGCCGATCATCATCACCACGCCGGCGATCAGCACGCCGACATGATCGGGCGGCATCTTGGGCGGCGCGTCCAGATGCACCGCCGCGCGGGGCAGTCGTTCGTGGGAGCGTTCGGTATCAGTCATGCCGGTTATTATAACGTGATGCCCCCGGCCAGTGCTAACGGGAGCCGGGAATCGGGAGAGCATCTTCTTGACGGATGAAATATTCTATTGTACGCTCCGTTTGCAGAACATATGTATCATAGTTGTGGGTGAGTCGGGGTAAGGAAGCCAAGATGGACTTGTCAGCAGAACAGCGTGAAGAACTGCTCGGCGTATTAAAAGCCCGGTTTGAGAAAAATATGAACCGCCATCATGGTCTTGAATGGGCTGCCGTACAGGCCAGGCTGGAAGCAAAGCCTGAAAAACTGTGGTCACTCCATGAAATGGAACGAACGGGCGGGGAACCGGATGTTGTGGGTCATGATAAACAGACGGGGGAATACCTCTTTTACGATTGTTCGGCGGAAAGTCCTGAAGGCCGCCGCAGTCTTTGTTACGACCGCGCGGCGCTGGAGGCCAGGAAAGCAAATAAACCGAAAGACAGCGCGATGAATATGGCCGCCGCCCTGGGCATTGAACTTTTAACGGAAGACCAGTATCGGACGTTGCAGCAGCTTGGAAAGTTTGACACAAAAACGTCGAGCTGGGTGAAAACCCCGGCGGATATTCGACAACTCGGCGGCGCGCTGTTTGCTGACCGCCGCTACGGCCATGTCTTTGTGTATCACAACGGGGCGGACTCTTATTATGCTGCCAGAGGGTTTCGCGGCGCGCTGCGCGTCTGACCTTTGCCCCGGCCACTACGAGCCGCTTCAGCCGTCGGGGAACAACCCCGGCTGAATCAGGGCGAAGCCCCGCCTCGCCCTGTATTCTGCGTTACGCTTCTGGCTTTCCGCTACGCCTTCGTGATACGTTCCGCGCCGCCCAGGTAGGGCCGCAGCGCCTCCGGTATCACCACGCTGCCGTCCGCCTGCTGGTAGTTTTCCAGAATGGCGATGATGACACGCGGTGTCGCCAGCCCGCTGCCGTTGAGCGTATGCACGAACTGGGTTTTCTTGCCCTCCGCCGGGCGGTATTTCACATTCGCCCGCCGCGCCTGGAACGCCTCGGTGTTGCTGCATGATGACACTTCCAGCCATTCGCCGCAGCCCGCCGCCCACACTTCCAGATCGTATTTCTTGGTGGCGCTGAAACCCAGATCGCCGGTGACGATTTCCAGCCGGCGGAACGGCAGTTTCAGCGCGCGCGCCACGTCGCTGGCGGCTTCGGTCAGCGACTCAAGTTCGGCGTAGCTCGTTTCCGGCGTGGTAAACTTGTACAGTTCCACCTTCTCGAACTGGTGCAGCCGCTTAATGCCGCGCACATCGCGCCCCGCGCTCACTTTCTCGCGCCGGAAGCAGGGCGTATGCGCCACGTAGTACAGCGGCAGCTGCGCCTCGTCCAGAATTTCGTCGCGGTGCAGGTTGGTGATGGCAACCTCGGCGGTGGGCAGCATGTACAGGTCTTCCTCGTCATCGTGATAGACGTTCTCGCGGAACTTCGGAAACTGCCCCGCGCCGATCATCATCGCCTCGCGTACCATGTACGGGACGTACACTTCGGTGAAGCCGTGATTGCGCGCGTTATCGAGGAACAGGTTGATCAGCGCCCGCTGCAAGCGCGCGCCCCAGCCCTTCAGCACATACGCCCGCGACCCGGCCAGTTTCACGCCGCGCTCGAAGTCAATGATGTCCAGTTCCGGGCCGATTTCCCAGTGCGGTTTCGGCTGGAAATCAAATTCCGGCAGTTCGCCTTCTGGCTGCCACGCGATGTTGTGGTCTTCGCTGTCGAACACCGGCACGCTTTCGTGCGGCATATTGGGAATCCACAGCAGGTTTGTTTCAAGCTGGGTATCCACCTCGCGCACCTGCTCGTTAAGCGCGTTCACGCGGTCGCCCATTTCACGCAGCGCGTCGGTAAGCTGTTCCAGTCCCGCCGCCGGCGCGACCCCTGCCGCGCCGCCGTTCTCACCCGCCATGAAACGCGCCGCCGCGTCATAATCGCCGGCGCGAATCGCTTCCGCCGCGCGCGCCGCCAGCGCCCCCCGCGCGGCGTCGTCCAGTTTTTTGTTACCGCGCAGCCCGCCCATGCCTTTGTTCAGCCGGTTGCGCGCCGCCTGAATCACTTCCGACTCGGTCAGCAGCGCGCGGCGGCGCTTGTCCAGTTCCAGCACCGCGTCCACCCGCTCCAGCGCCGCCGGGTCGTTCAGCTTGCCGATCTGTTCCTTAACCCACTCCGGTTTCTCCCGGATGATGGTGATGTCGAGCATCGTTTTTGTCTCCTGGTTGTGTTTGGGGCACGGCACGCTGTGCCCCTGCATCTCAGTCTTTGTGTTCCCTCGGCTGTGTATCGTCCTGCGCCCATTCCGACTTATCGGGGGGCAGCGGGCGCGTCAGGTCGGCGCGCAGCCGCCGCGCGGCCAGCAGCAGCCCCACTATGATAACCACGAAAATGAGCGTATCGAAAAATTCCCGCGTCAGTGGCATGGTTGTCCCATCTAAAATAAAAACGCCCGCCCTGACCACTGGTCGGACGAGGCGTTAGAACAGCCTCGGCGGTGGCCGGGGAAACTCAGGCGTTGTCCGAACTAGAACTGGAAGCGTCGTCGCGCCACAGCGGCAGCTTTAAGCTGAACGTCGTGCCGACACCTTCTTCGCTCTCAAACCAGATTTTCCCGTTCATGGCCTCAACCTCATGTTTGCACAGGTACAAACTCAGCCCGTAGCCGAATTCGCCCAGAATCTGCGGCTGCCGCGCGCGCTGGAACGGCGCAAACACGCGCTCAAATTCCTTCGCCCGGATGCCGTAGCCCTCATCAATCATATCAATCTGCACGCTCTGATTTTGCGGTGACGCCTGCGCCATGATGATGATCGGGGCGGCCTTCATACTGTACATCATAGCATTCCGCAGTAAGTCGTGCAAGATAATCGTCAGGCGCACCGGCGAGGCCGACACGATCAGGCTGCCGCTGACGGTCGCCTTGATTCGTCCCCGGTAATCCTGCGTTTCGGTTTCCGGGTCAAGCAGCCGGATTTCGTCCAGCCCTTCCAGCAGGTCTTCGATGAAGTCTTCCAGGTTGATCCGGCGGCGTTCCTGCCGAAGCTGCTCCGGCAGCCGTCCGGTGCGAATCAGTTCCAGCCGGTACAGCAGCCCCATCAGGCGCTGCATCCGGTGCATGTGCGTGGCGATGAGCTGCACAAAGCCGCCGATGCGCCGCCCTAACTGCTCGACCGTTTCGCCGGCGCGCGGCTGTTTCATGCTCTGTAAGATGAGGTTCACATGCCCCTGGCTGGATTCAGCGGCGTTCTGGACTTCGGTACGGAACTGCGTCAGGATGTCGGTCATGGCTGACCAGTCCGGCACTTCGATGGTAATCATGGTGAAGACCTCGCCGCCCTCGCCATGGACTGCCGCTGCCCAGCACGGCACGTATTCGCCGGCGCGGTAAATATGGAATCGCACCGGTCGCGCCGAGTCCAGCGCCCGGCGCCGGGCGGTTTCCACGTTGTCATCGGGGTCGGTGGTACGCACGCTGAACAGCGTTGCCGCCGCTGTCCAGCCGCTCGCGCGGATCAGCTTCAGATCAGCGCCGAGAAGCGACCGCGCCGCGAGGTTATCCACCACGAGGCGGTTATCGCTGTCGAAGATCAGCACGCCCTGCCCCAGGCCATCCAGTATGGTTTGGTAATTCAGGTGTTTGTCCAGCGTCATCCAACGACCCTGCCGCCAATCAAAAAGGGGAA
>JARKOK010000562.1 GCA_029975765.1 Aggregatilineales bacterium | reverse complement strand
ACTGAGAAAGGTTAGTAATTCTTAAATTCCGTGCCGGAGGCACTTGCTTTGTATGGCAGCCGTCCGAGTAGTCTGTATCGAAGATGAGCCGGAAATGATTGATCTCGTCCGGCTGATTCTTTCGCGTGAAGGGTACGAGGTTGTGGGCGCGCCTGGCGGCGTGCGAGGTCTGGAAACCGTTGAAGAACTGACCCCTGATCTGGTGCTGCTGGACTTGATGATGCCTGATATGGATGGCTGGGAAGTATACCAGCGCATGAAGGCTAATCCTGGTACGAAGCATATCCCGGTAATTGTAGTTACCGCGCGCGCGCAAAGCATTGATAAAGTGCTGGGACTGCATATTGCAAAGGTGGATGATTACATCACCAAACCATTCGGGCCGGCTGAACTGCTGAAAAGCATCGAACGCGTGCTGACTAATCACCGCAGCTAGGCATATGTTTCTATCAAGCTGAGCTTTCCGAGAGGTCTGGAAAGCTCTTTTTGTTTACCCTAACCGCTTTGTGTTATGATTGCATCTAATTCATACTGTACTTTGCCGACTGGAAGATTGTTTAACCAGCGCTGCCTGATCTCAGGAGTTTTTATGAAACGACGAGCCGTGCGCCCAGTTCTCATGATTATCCTGGCGTGCCTGATGCTGCCCACCGTCATCCAGGCGCAGTCCGCGAATCTGCTCACAAACCCGGGTTTTGAGCCGCCATTTGTCAGCGCCGGTGGAACGCCCGTGCGTCAGGTGGCGCAGGGTTGGTCGCCCTGGCACATTGGCGGCGGCCAGTCCGCATCGGAGAACATTCAGCCGGAATATTACGCAGCCACCGATACCACCAATGGCCTCGGGTTGCCGCGCATTCGCGGTGGGAATGATGCCCAGCAGTATTTCACGTTTTTTGCGACACATGATGGCGGCCTGTTCCAGCGCGTGACCGGTGTAACGCAGGGGGCGCAGTATCGGTTCAGCGCCTACGTCTACGTGTGGTCAAGCACGTACGATGATATGAACAAAAGTGAAGTCCCCGGTGGGGTGGTGGTACAGGTTGGTATTGACCCGACAGGTGGCACCAGCGGCGAAAGCTCGAATATCATCTGGTCGCAGCCGGGTATTCAGTACGATGCCTACAACCAGTACACGGTGACAGCTAACGCACAGGGGACGGCGGTTACGGTGTTCGTGCGCACGACGGTGACGGAACCGGTTAAATACACCAATATTTATGTTGATGATGCTTCATTAACTCTGGCAAGCGCGCCGACCCAGCCGCCTACCGCAACGACCATGCCGACGACGGCGCCTACGCTCCCGCCAGCCACGGCGACCAATACTTTAGTTCCAACTCAGCCGCCAACGGCGACTCTCCCCGGCGCGGCTACACTGCCACCGACCGCTACACCGATACCGGCCTCGCCCACGCCCACACAGGATATCTTTGTGCCATCAGCCACACCGATCACCCCGGTGCCAACGGCCACGCTGATTTCCGGCACGCCTGTAAGCAACATATTCCCCGGCACGGTGTACCATACCGTGCGCTCCGGCGATACGGTATTTGAACTGTCGAAGCTGTACGGCAGCCAGGTGGAAGCGATTATTCAGGCCAATGGTTTGAACCAGAATGCGTTTATCCAGGTCGGGCAGGTGCTGGCGGTGCCGGTGCGCGTACCAGACCCGGCCACCGCAACCCCGACGCCGACTTCGGTAGTGGTGATCACAATGCAGCCGCCAGTTGATCCGAATCAGCCCGGCACCATGACCAGCTACGTGGTGCAGCCGGGTGATACGCTGGGGCGGCTGGCTGTACGCTTTAATACCACCACCACCACGCTGGCGCGGCTGAACGGCATTACCAATCCGAATATTATTCGCATCGGCCAGCGGCTGCTGATTCCGACCAGTACAGCGCCCGTTCCCCCGACACCCGCGCCCTCAACCTACGTGGTGCTGCCGGGAGATACATTGTTCCGTATTGCGCTGCGCTTCCGAATTTCGATTGCCAGTCTGGTACAGGCGAACGGTATTTCCGATCCGAACCTGATCTTTGTGGGGCAAACGCTGATTATTCCATGAGCGCAACATGGCGGAAACTGCGGAACAAACAAACGGGTGTGGTGGTGCTGGAACGTATCCGAGTGTGTGATACGTTCTGGTCGCGATTTCGCGGCCTGCAACTGGTGCGGCAGCTCCCGGAAAACGAGGGTTTGCTGTTCGTAACGGGTAGCGAAAGCCGTGCGAATACGACGATCCATATGCTGTTTATGCTGTTCAGCATTGGGGTCGTATGGCTGGATGCCTCTGGCAAAGTGGTAGATACCTGCCTGGCGCGACCCTGGCGATTGGCCTATGCCCCGCAAAAAGCCGCCCAGTATTTCGTCGAGGCGAATACAAGTCTGTTAGAGCGTGTGCAGATTGGCGATGTGCTGCGCTTCGATGAGGATGCTGCATGATCTGTCGCTGGCTGGTTGGGCTGCTGTTGGCCGGATTGATGCTGCTGCCAGCCGCCGCCCAGGATACTCCACCCGGTGTGACGATTCACGTCGTGCAGCGTGGTGAAAACCTATTCCGTATCGCGCTCCGTTACGGTCTGTCAGTGGACGAACTGGCGCAGTTAAACGGCATCGCCGACCCCGGCAATATTCAGGTGGGACAGCGGTTGCTGGTGCCAACCGGCGATAGTGTCGAGCCAACCAGCCAGCCGTTAATGCACGTTGTGCAGCCTGGCGAAACCCTCCGCAGCATCGCCGAGATGTATAATCTCAGTCTGGATGATCTCGCTGCCCGCAACCAGATCGAAGATGTGAATACCGTCTATGTGGGGCAGATATTGAATATTGCGGGCCAGCCCGCGCCGACAGCGGTGGCTGTCGCACCGGCGGCAGCGGCGGAAGAACTCGCGCCCCAATCGCTGATTCATGTGGTACAGGCTGGAGAAACGCTGTTTCGGATTGCGACCCGCTACGGATTGACGGTTAATGATCTGGCGCGCGCGAACAGCATCAGCGACCCCACCCTGATTTATGCCGGCCAGCAGTTAATCGTACCCAATGTGACGCCGCCGCCGCTGGCGCTAGATCTGCCGCCGATTGTGACGGCGCTGGATATCATGCCGCTGCTGCTGGTGGAAGGGCAGTCAGGCAGAATTCGCCTGACGACCGCGCAGCCAGTACAGGTTACCGGCACTTTCCTGGATCGTGTGGTTCATGCTGCTGCCGAGCAGGATGGGACACGGCACACGATTCTGGTTGGTGTGCCGATGTTTACGGCGGCGGGTATTTATCCACTGACGCTGACGCTGGCTGACAGCAGCGGACAGGCAACGCCGTTGAATATCAACGTGCAGGTGCTGGTCGGGAATTACGGCAGCGAAACGATCAATTTACTGGCAGATCGCAGCGGCCTGTTAGACCCCAATGTTGAAAATGCCGAACTGCAACTACTGCAAAATCTGATGGGCGTTTTCACCCCGACCCGCCAGTTCAGCGGGCCTATGGGACTGCCGGCGGCGGCAGCGATGACCTCGTGGTATGGCAGCAAACGTTCGTACAATGGCGGCCCTTTTGATCGTTTTCACAGTGGAACGGACTTCGCCGGCGCACCGGGGACGCCGGTGTTAGCTGCCGCGCCGGGTTATGTCGTGCTGGCTGATACATTGAATGTGCGCGGCAATGCTACGGTTATAGATCACGGCTGGGGCGTGTTCACTGGCTACTGGCATCAAACCGAGATTTACGTTCACGTGGGCGATTATGTCACAACGGGGCAGGTGATCGGCACTATCGGGGCGACCGGGCGGGTGACAGGCGCGCATCTTCACTGGGAACTGTGGGTGAACGGCGTGCCGGTTGACCCGATGCAGTGGGTGCGTCAATCGTTCGACTAAGGTTTTAAAGCATGGCAAAACGTGAAATCATCCGGTTTTTCACCGGCCTGGGTGGCCGGCCTCTGGTGGATGATGTGAAGTCGTATGAAAAACTGGTGCGCTGGTATGACCGGCGTTACGGCGTCAAGCGGCATGGTAATCTGCCCTGGCATGTGCCAGGACAGGTTGAACGAGTTGTATCATTTGAACGCGGGGTGCGGCTGCGCTGCGAACAGGGGTGGGTTGAACTGCGGTGGATCGCTGCCGACTGCCTGCGGGTTCGATGGCTGCGGCGGGACAGCGAAACATTTATTGAACCGTTTTCGTATGCCATTCATAAAGTTGACTGGCCGGTAGTGGCTGTCGAACTCCATGAAAACGATGAAACGATCGTGATGCGGTCGGCGGCTATGACCTGCCGGATTCGTAAACATCCCTTCCAGGTAACCCTGGAGCTGCCGGATGGATCGTTGATCTGCGCGGATAAGGCCGGAATGCAGGCGCGTGACGACGGTATGGTGCGCCTGACGACTGCGCTGCTGCCGGACGAAGTGAGCTACGGATTGGGCGAACGCGCCAGCGGCCTGCAACTGCGCGGCCAACGATTCAAGCTGTGGAACACCGACCCCCCAACATTCAACCGGGGGTCAGACCCGTTGTATTACAATATCCCGTTTTATCTGGGTGTGCATGAGGATGGGGTGTACGGCCTGTTCTGGGACAACTCCAATCGCGGTACGGTTGACCTGGGCGCGGCGCGAACTGATGAACTGGTGTTCGAGGCTGAGGCCGGAGAACTCCGCTACTATCTGTTTGCCGGGACGGACGCCAAGCGGGTTATAAGCCGGTATACGGAATTGACCGGGCGCATTCCGCTGCCTCCGCTGTGGAGCCTGGGCTATCAGCAGTGCCGGTTCAGCTATTACCCCCAGGATACGGTGTTGAAGATAGCCGAGGAATTTCGCAGCAGGCAGATTCCGTGTGATGTGATATACCTTGACATTCATTATATGGATGGATTCCGGGTATTTACCTGGGACAAAACCCATTTTCCGCAATTCCAGACGATGCTGGATGAACTGCACCGGCAGAACTTTAAAGTGGTGGTGATTGCCGATCCGGGCATCAAAATTGATGGCGAGTACGCTGCCTACCGCAGCGGCGTGGAACGCGGGGTATTCCTGCGGTATCCCGATGATAAGCTGGTGGCGGGAGCCGTATGGCCGGGCATGTGCCATTTCCCCGATTTCACCAGTCCGGTGGCACGTGCCTGGTGGTCGGAACAGATGGGCGTGCTGCTCGAAGCGGGTATAGATGGCATCTGGAATGATATGTGTGAGCCGGCGATTTTCACGCAGGACGGCGCGGCGACCCTGCCGGACTATGTACGCCATGACCATGACGGATCAGGTGGCGATCATCTGGAAAATCACAATCTGTATGGGATGCTGATGGGGCGGGCTTCACAGGAGGCGCTGCAAAAGTATCGCCCGGAAGCCAGACCGTTTAACATCATTCGCGCCGGATATGCCGGCGCGCAGCGGTATGCCAGTTCGTGGACAGGGGATAACACATCAGACTGGGATCATCTGCGCCTGAGTCTCAGCATGGCTCTCAATATGGGGCTGTCCGGCGCGCCCATGACTGGCCCCGATGTGGGTGGTTTTCAGAAAGACGGCAGTGGGGAATTGTTCACACGCTGGTTGCAGGCCGCCTGTCTGCTGCCTTTTTGCCGGTCGCACAGCGCGCTGGGTACGGCGGCGCAGGAACCCTGGGCGTTCGGCCAGCCCTATGAGGTCATCAACCGGCTGACGATCACACTGCGCTACCGTCTGCTGCCCTACCTGTATTCGGTTGTGGCCCAGGCACACGAATATGGCTGGCCGGTCGTGCGTCCTTTATGGATGGCAGAACCCGATAATCCGGCGCTGCGAACACTGGATGACAGTTATCTGTTAGGGGATGCGCTGCTGGTCGCGCCGGTCGTGCAGGCGGGAGCGGTTAAACGTTCGGTTTATCTACCGGCAGGCCAATGGTACGATTTCTGGACGAATGAACTGCTTGATGGTGGGCAAACGATCGAGGTGCCTGCGCCGCTCGAACGGCTTCCGCTGTTTGTGCGTGCCGGCGCTGTACTGCCTCTGTGGCCGGAAATGCAGTACGTGAATCCTCAGGCCGTAGACGCTTTGGTGTATCGGGTCTATCCGGGGGCGTTTGAAACCGTACTGTACGAGGATGAGGGCGAAGGCACGGGTTATACCAGGGGGGACTACCGCTGGATTTACATTACGTGCGGCTGGGATGAAAGTAAGCTGGTGATTGACCGCCGCTCTGCCGGACGATATGTACCGCCGTACAAAACGCTGCGGCTGGAGGTGGTTGGATTTGAAGAAGAACCGCTCCATATTCGGGTTGACCGGCAGAGTGCGCCTTTATGGTATTACGATGACGATCTGCTGGAGGTGACAGTAGATGACTTCCAGCGCGTTGAAATTACCCGGCAGCCGCTGCCGGGCGACCGGACACTGGTACACCGCCCCTGGTGAAGAGGTTTCGAAGAAGAATGGATGGGGCGAGCTTAGTTGGCTCGCCCCCGTGATTCAGATTACTTGTAGGCTTCGTCCAGCGCCTCAAAGTTGGTGAACAGGAAGTGATCGTGGTAGTAATGTATCCAGAGGAATGACAGGATGGCCGTGTAATAGGCTACGTCAAAGCGCCACAGATCAACCAGCCTGGCATAATCCGGCGCGGCGGGATCAATGATCGCCGGCGTAACGAAACCAGCGATGAAGCGCATGATAATGAACACCACCAGCGATCCCAGCAGCATCGTTGTGCTAAGCACGAATAACCCGCGCGAGTCTTTGCCTTTGCTGAAACGGGACACCAGGGGTGCGCTCTGGTTCAGGTTGCCGTACTGCTGCTTGATCTTGATGATATAGAACGTGATTGCCAGGTACTGGAACGAGTGCCACATGTTCGCGCCCTGAAAAGCGGTGTCCAGATTTTCGAACGCCGCGAGGGGGAAGAACACAGCTACCGTCAGGCTGATGAAAATGGTTTTCGGCCAGTTGATAAGGCCCTGACGGTATTCCTGCACGGTCTTGACGATAAACGCTGCCAGCGCGACAAAGAACACAGCGGCAGCCGCGACAAACAGCCAGGGCTGCTGGAAGGCTTCGGGAATGACACGTGTCAGATCGTTGGTGCCGACGGCAAAAGTACCCTGGCTGATTTTGAAAGCTGCCATCGGGAACAGACAGGTGAGCACAACGGCATAGTCAATCGCTCGCGATTGCAGACTGACCGCACTGGTGTGGCGCACAATCTGGTGTTCCTTATGGTTATACAGCTCAACGATATAGGTGACCTGATGCAGTACGTGCAGCATCGCCCAGAAAAAGAAAATGGTGAGCAGCAGCGTCAGATTCAGGAAGGCCAGTGAGACAACGATGATCGGAATGATGATTGAGGAGCGAATCAGCATCGGATAACGCCGCCGAAAGTCGCCGTCGAAATTTGTTCGCAGCAGGGTAGACATCATATGCGGGCCGCCGACCGCAACCGCAACGAAACCGTTGATGATATTGCGACTGGTATCGGGGTCAAGCTGAAGGACATCTTTACCAAACAGGTAAAACAGATAGGGCAGGGGTACACCCAGAACACTAAGGATAATGAAGATCAGGTCCCAGCGGCGATTGCGCAGCCAGAGGCTTGATTTGTCCTGCTCCAGGGCGGGTACACCCGATGCAGCCAGGTTGATGGCAGTGGCGCTCATAAGCTATCTCCCTCCTAACAGCACTGCTCGATAAGCCATCGTTATTATTTAGCGATGCTAAGCATTTTAGCAGATATTTTACTGATTGCCACAAGTTTTAATCTAATGGTGGTTAGAAGCTGGCAGTCAGCAAAAAGGTGACAGCTTAATCTCGGGGAACAAGATGATGTTTGCGGCAGCGAGCTTCGTAGGCTTCCTGGGCGCCGACCATAATAATCGGGTCGTTATAATGGGCAGGCTTGCCATTGACGAGGCGCTGGGTGCGGCAGGCTTCTTCACCGCAAACCACGCATATGGCGTGCAGTTTGGTGACTTCTTCGGCAATGGACATGAGGCGCGGCACGGGGCCAAACGGTTCACCTCGGAAGTCCATATCCAGGCCAGCAACAATCACTCGAATATCGCGCGCGGCAAGGATTTCGACAACTTTCACGATGGCATCGTCAAAAAACTGTACTTCGTCTATAGCAACCACTGTCGTAGTGTCGGCCAGCAGTTCAAGAATATCGGAGGAACATTTTACGGGCTGAGCATCAAAGTTCTGCCCGTTGTGGCTGGTGACGTGTTCGATGCTGTAACGATTATCGAGATCGGGTTTAAATACCTGTACCGCCTGTTTGGCAATGACGGCACGCCGGGCGCGGCGAATAAGTTCCTCGGTCTTGCCACAAAACATACTGCCACAAATGACTTCAATGCGTCCGCTGTGGTGCTGCATCGGCCTGTCTCCCTGCATAAAAACAACAAGAAAGGCAGACACGAAAAGTTCGTGCCTGCCTCGTATTTAACATGCCGCTGGATTGATTATTCCGACTTCGGCAGTTCGTAGCCGCGCGCGCGCAGCGCCTTCTTGATATTTGCCAGATGCTGGCGGCCAATACCGGGGATTGCCAGCACCGCGTCATCGCCGCCTTCCTGGAGCTTCGTGATGAAGTCGCCAGCCACATGGATGCCGCTTTCGGCCAGCAGTTCAAGCTGGCGTTTCGTAATATCGAATTCCGACAGCGGCGCATCAGGCGAAGTAGCGGACGCAATCCGGGCTTCAGCCTCGGCACGTTTTGTGTCACGGATTTGCAGACGCTTCAGGAAGCGGTCAACCTGACCTTCCGTGTCCACGATACGCTGTTCACCGGTGTAAAACGGGTGACACTTCGAACAAATATCCGTGCGGATTTCCGCGATGGTCGCGCCGGTCGTCCAGGTATTCCCACAGGCGCAGATCACGCGCGCTTCAGGAAACCAGGTAGGGTGAATCTTTTCCTTCATGAGGGTGTCCTTCTGTTAAGCGCGTCACGGCCCGGCTTGCCGGGTAGCGTAACGCAATCACGAATAGAGAAGCCGGCGTGTTAAGCCTGCGGAGTCTCAGATGCGGCAGGCGGATAGACACTTACTTTCTTTTGTCCATCGCGGCCCGGCATGATTTCAAACTTTACAATACCGGCGATGGTGGCAAACAGGGTGTGATCCTTGCCCATGCCAACATTGTTACCGGGGTGGAAATGCGTGCCCCGCTGGCGCACGATGATATTACCGGGGATGACATATTCACCGCCGTAACGTTTTACGCCGAGGCGCTGCGAATTGCTGTCACGCCCGTTGCGGCTGCTGCCGCCACCTTTTTTATGAGCCATGTTAATTTCTCCCTGTAAACGACTTTACGGAACGGTGATGCCGTCAATGCGCAGACGGGTGTAATACTGGCGGTGGCCGGTTTTACGCTTGTAGCTGTTGCGCTGCCGGTAGCGGAAGACAATGATCTTCTTACCCCGGAACTGTTTCACGACGGTGGCCTGAACACTGGCACCTTCCACCTGCGGCGCACCGATCACCGTGTTATCGCCGTTGCTGATCAGCAGCACATCGTCAATGGTGATCGCTTCATTCTCGGCAAAGGGCAGCTTTTCAACGTCAATCGTGGCGCCGACTTCAGCGCGGTACTGGCGTCCGCCGCTACGGATAATGGCGTACATGGGTTATCTCTCCAATCTTCACTTGCAACCGCCGCCGGGCCGGCGTTATCAGCCGCCACGTCGCGGGGAAAATTGGCTGCAAATAGAATGCGGCAAAATAGCCTGGACATTATAGTGATTGGGGGGGCTAACGTCAACGTGGAATTTGAACAATGCCCCTACCTGATCAGCATCGCATCGCCAAAAGAAAAGAAACGGTAGCCCTCACGTTTGGCGGTTTCATAAGCATTCATAACGTTGTCCCGCCCGGCGAAGGCGCTGATCATCATCAGCAGGGTGGACTTCGGCAGATGGAAATTCGTAATCATGGCATCCACCGCGCGCCAGCGATAGCCGGGGTAGATGAACAGATTGGTGTCGCGGTCGAAGGCGATGACCGGACGCCAGGGACACATATCGGGTAACTCATGCGGGCGGGATGGGTCACCGCCGGCGCTCAGGATGGCGGCGGTTTCCAGCGTGCGGGCGCTGGTTGTGCCAACGGCGATGATCCGGCCACCCGCCAGTTTCGCTTCGTTGATGATACGCGCATCGTCACTCGACAGTGTAGCGCGTTCGCTGTGCATGGGATGTCGTTCGATCTGTTCGACGCGCACGGGCTGGAAAGTGTCCAGGCCGATGTGCAGGGTACAGTAGGCCATCTGCACGCCGCGATGTTTCAGCGATAGCAGCAGTTCCGGCGTGAAATGTAAGCCTGCTGTTGGTGCCGCCGCTGAACCATCATAGCGGCTGTAGACTGTCTGATACCGTTCGGCATCGTCCAGCCGCGTATGAATATAGGGGGGCAGGGGGGTCTCACCCAGTTCCAGCAGCAGATCATTGACCGGTTGGCTGAAATTGATAAGGCGCTCCGACCCGTCCAGTTTTTCAATTACTTCGGCAGTGATGGCGCTGCCGGGGAAACTGAGCTGCGTGCCGGCCTCGACCCGCCGGCCACCGGCCAGCGCCTGCCAGCGAGTGTCATCCAACTGGCGCAGCAGCAGCAGTTCGACCGCGCCGCCAGTGGCCGTTTTCACAGCCTGAAGCCGCGCCGGGATGACGCGGGTATTGTTGACGACCAGCACGTCACCAGAATGAATATACTCCACGATGTCACGGAAAATCCGATGTTCCAGCGTGCCGGTCTGACGGTTCAGCACCAGCAGGCGCGATGAGTCACGGGGTTCAACGGGAGTCTGCGCGATAAACGAGTCTGGCAGGTCGTAGTCGAAGTCAGAAAGATTCATGGGCGGTTGATAAGCCTGACGATGATGTTAAGGATGACCGTTAACACGATGCTGAGCAGGATCATGCTGACAATGGGAAACACACAGGTAAAACCGGGCCGTTCGATGCGAATATCTCCCGGAAGGCTGCCAAAGTGTTTGAAGATCGGGCTGCTACCCAGCAGCAGCAACAGGCCGCCGATGATGGCGACGACGATACCGATGATGAGCAGTATCTTTCCGATTGCCTGAAAGTCCAAGACCTGTATTCCTGCTAAAACAGCGGCGGTTGTGACGAGTTGTTCTGCCCGTTTTTGTCCACGTAAGTCAGACCAAGATGGTCATAGGCTAACGGTGTGGCGGTGCGCCCGCGTGGGGTGCGCGCCAGAAAACCTAACTGGAGCAGATATGGCTCGTACACATCCATGATCGTGTCGGCATCTTCGCTGATCGCGGCGGCGATGGTTTCCACACCGACCGGGCCACCGCCATATTTTTCGATAACGGTGGAAAGGATGCGGCGGTCAATATCATCGAGACCAAGATGGTCAATGTTCATCAGCGCCAGAGCTTCGCCAGCCACCGGGCCGGTAATCACCCCATCGGCTCGTACCTGGGCATAGTCACGCACCCGGCGCAGCAGCCGCAGGGCGATGCGCGGCGTGCCGCGTGCCCGACGGGCAACTTCCGCCGTGCCTTCTGGCCGAATTTCAACTTTTAACATCCCGGCGGCGCGGTTGATGATATGTTCCATCGCGGCCAGATCGTAAAAGTCGAGCCGGAACTGCGCGCCAAAACGGTCACGCAGGGGGGGCGCCAGCAGCGCCAGCCGGGTCGTCGCGCCGATCACTGTAAAGCGCGGCAGATTGAGGCGGACATTCTTGGCCGCCGGGCCTTTGCCGATCACAATATCCAGCACGAAGTCTTCCATCGCCGGGTACAGCACTTCTTCCACGGCACGTCCGAGGCGGTGAACCTCGTCAATGAACAGGATGTCATGTTGCTTGAGGTGCGTCAGAATGGCGGCGAGATCGCCCGCACGTTCGATGGAGGGGCCGGCGGTGATGCGAATATTGACATTCATCTCGTTTGCGACAACATGCGCCAGCGAGGTTTTGCCCAGGCCGGGAGGGCCATAAAACAGGATGTGGTCTACCGTTTCCTGGCGCGCTTTGGCAGCATCAATGATAATTTGCAGGTTTTCACGCACGCTGTCCTGGCCGACGATATCTCGAAGAAGTTTAGGGCGTAAGGCGACATTCTCCCGGTCATCGCGCCGCCGCGAACCGCTGACGAGCCGCGCATCGTCGGTCATACTGGTTGCTCCACTGGACTGAATAATATGTTCTAGTATAGCGGAGGACAGCCGGGGCGCAACGGTTGCTTTGATCGGCGCGTGGGGTACAATTACCGCCGTTTGAGTCTGTAGAGGGGGAATGACGTGTCTCAAGTGTTTGTATCGCAGCATCCGCTGGTGCTGCATAAGCTCACTGCCCTGCGGGACATCAGCACCGATCATCGAGCCTTCCGCGAACTGGTGCGTGAACTGGCGCTGCTGCTGTGTTACGAGGCGACACAGGACTTACATCTTGCGCCAAAGACGGTTACCACGCCAATGGGGCTGGCACAGGGACATAAGGCTGAAGAACGTATCGGGCTTGTGCCGATCCTGCGCGCCGGGTTAGGACTGGTCGAAGGCGTGCAGGAACTCCTGCCTAACGTTCAGGTATGGCATATTGGTCTGTACCGGGATGAAAAGACGCTGCGACCAGTGGAGTATTACAACCGCCTGCCAACGGAGCCGACGGTGCAGGTGTGTCTGGTACTTGACCCGATGCTGGCGACGGGTGGTTCGGCGGTGGCAACGATAGACATTCTTAAACGGTGGGGCGTAACACGGATTAAATTCCTGGGGCTGATCGCCGCGCCGGAGGGTGTAGAACGGCTGACGACGGCGCACCCCGATGTGCCAATCCATGTAGCGGCAGTGGATGAACGGCTGAACGAAATCGGCTTTATCGTGCCCGGTCTGGGCGACGCGGGTGACCGCCAGTTCGGGACCTAGTGTGGCCGCTGCAAGTGCCTTTATCATTGTTTTTGGGCTGGCGCTGGGGCTGTCTATCGCGCTGACACCGTTAGCTATTCTGCTCGGCAGGCGGTACGGAATTGTCGCGGTGGCCGGTGGTCGGCGGCAGGCCGAGGGCGATAAACGCGGTGTGTCGAAGTTAGGCGGGCTGGTGCTGTTTACCAGTTTTGCGGTGGCGGCGCTGGCTGCCCAGCTTTTGCCGGTGCCGCGAATGGACCCCTACGAAGTGATCCGGTTGTCCGGTCTGTTGATCGGCGCCGTGATCGTGTTCGTGGTCGGGCTGCTGGATGACATATTACAGTTTGGGGCGCTGCCACAGTTCCTCGGCCAGTTCGCCGCGACCGCTGTTGCCATCATTTTCCAGATATTTATTGAGTATGTGAATAATCCGCTGTCCGGCCAGCAGACTGAACCCTGGCCGTATATCGTGACGGTCGCGCTGACTTTTTTCTGGATGGTGGGCATGATGAACACTGTCAACTGGCTGGATGGTCTGGATGGGCTGGCCGCTGGTGTGGCGTTTATCGCCGGAACCATGTTGTTTATTAACAGCGCGTTTCGGGTCGAACCCCAGCAGACCAGCGTAAGTTTGCTACATCTGGCGCTGATGGGCAGTTCGTTGGGTTTTCTGCTGTACAACTTTTATCCGGCGCGGATTTTTATGGGTGGGGGGGCGATGCTGCTGGGCTACCTGCTGGGTGCGCTGAGCATCATTGGTGGGGCAAAGATGGCAACGATCCTGCTGGTGATGGGACTGCCGCTGATGGACGTAGCGTGGCAGGTGCTGAATCGTGTGCGCCAGGGGCGCAGCCCGTTTGAGGGTGATCGCGGGCATGTGCATTTCCGGCTGATTGATCTGGGCTTTACCCAACGGCAGATTGTGCTGGTGTATTACCTGTTCTGCGCTTTTTTCGGGATTCTGACGCTCGTGATCGAAAGTCAGTTTTATAAGTTTATCGCGCTGGCTGTGATGTTGGCGCTGGTCGTGGTCGGCTTTATGATCGTCAGCCGGTCACGTCACACGGATTCGTCTAGATCCTCGTAGGTTATATCGTCATCTTCATCCACTTCATCTTCGGTGTCTTCGTCAAAGTCTGATAAAGACGATGATGGCGGCTGGAGATTGACCGGACGTGGGGGGACGGCCAGCGATGGTTTGTCCGCCGTTCCGGCGATCACATCGGGCGCGCTGCGGCCCGGCGTTGGCGAGAGCGGCGATGGCAGAGGTTTGGCTGCTGGAGCAAGAATCCGGTCATCGGCGCGGCTGACAGGCTCCTTACCCGGAGCCGGGGGAACAGGCAGCGGCAAACGGTAAATGGAGGGCGGGCCGGTGGGCGCGCCGGGTTTGGCGGCTTTCTGACGTTCCTGTTCGCGGTGACGTTTGAATTCAGCGGCACGCTGCGCCAGCATTTCAGCGCGGGTCATCGTGATAAGTTTGCCATCCCTGAAGGTGGCGCTGTTGCCGGTGAACCGTTCGATGATGGCTTCCAGTGTGCCGAGGACCGCTACCATAAACAGATCAATGACGATGATCACACCCAGCGCCCCGGACAGGACGTTAACGCTGGTATTCAGGCTTTGAAGCGCCGCTACCAGTACGTCACCGGCGGTTCCCAGAAACAGCAGCACGATGAAACCAATCACCAGCGCCGTGATTACCATCCACCAGCCGCGCAGATGTTCGGGGTGCGCGGGGGTGAGCGTGTTACTGATAGTAAAAACGAGGTAAATCCATAACCAGAAGTCAGGGGTAGCTGTAAGCTGGCCTAACGCGCCGGATACGTCCGTCAGGAAACCGCTCTGCATGGTGGCGGTGATGGTCGTAACGTTCAGCACGTTGTTGGCGATGATCCAGACCAGGACTAGACCAACACCGAACGGCGCGGCGGTGATAATTGCCAGCTTTAACGCGCCGGTTTTGGGCGCCAGTTTGACGAAGTTCAGGCGGAGTTCGGCGACATCCTGTTTCTTCGGCCATTCCAGCACCCGGTCGGCGCGTACATTTAATAAACCGGCGACTGCCCAGTACGTAAATTCGTGAACGAAGATACCGGGCAGTAAAAACGCGTAGAACAGAATGGTCGTGGTTTGCAGTTGGTGCGTAAGCAGCCAGCCTACTTTAAAGATATGCTGGTGCAGCCAGCGTTCAAGCCGCCGCAGCAGATACAGCAGCCCGGCGACGATCAGCCAGGGGGTGAGCAGCTCGAACGCGGCCAGATTTAGACACCTTTCGCTTTAGCGGCGGCCTCGACCAACTGCGCGAAATCCTCCACTTTCAGGGATGCGCCGCCTACCAGCGCACCGTCAATATCTGGCTGCCCCATGTATTCGGCCATATTGCCCGGTTTCACGCTGCCGCCGTACTGAATTCGAACCGACTGCGCCACGCTGCTGCCATAAAGCTGGGTCAGCGTTCCACGAATCGTGCCGCCAATGATGCTGTTTGCCAGTTCACCACTGGCGTTCTTACCGGTGCCAATCGCCCAGATGGGTTCATAAGCGATGACGATGTTTGCCATATTTTCGGCGCTGATGCCATCAAGCGCGGCACGCACCTGACCGCCGACGAACTGTTCGGTTTCGCCGGCTTCATTCTGCACCAGGCTTTCGCCAACGGCCAGGATGGGCTTCAACCCATACGCCAGCGCGGCTTTGACTTTACGGTTGATGTCTTCATCAGTTTCGTGCAGATAAGCCCGGGCTTCCGAATGGCCGATGATGACATATTCGACCAGCCCTTGCAGCATGGTGGGCGCGATCTGGGAGGTAAACGCTCCCTGAGCTTCCCAGTGTACGTTCTGCGCGCCGACTTTTACCGGCGTGCCTTTAAGCGCCTCGGCAACGGCGGCCAGCGCCACGAACGTCGGGCAGACGACGCGTTCCACACCTGAAAATGAGGCCAGGCGCGGGGCTAATTCCCGCACGAAGTCCACAGACTCAGGCAGGGTTTTGTACATTTTCCAGTTACCAGCAATGATGGGCGTTCGCATGATGAATTCCTCAAATTAAACGCCGTTTGTTCGCTACATGATTATACATGATTGCTCCAACAAACGGGGGTAGGTCAGGGTGTTTGAGTAAGGGCGAACCGCCGGTTCGCCCTTACAGGTTGTCAACATCGAATCCGGCAGACTCTATTTGTCCTTGAGGGCGACCACGCCAGGCAGCGCCTTACCTTCCAGCATTTCCAGGCTCGCGCCACCGCCGGTTGAGATATGGGTGATCTGACCCGCGAGGCCGGACTGTTCCACCGCCGCTGCCGAGTCACCACCGCCGATGATCGTCACCGCGCCCTTGCTGGTGATGTCGGCCAGCAGTTTGGCGACGGCGTTGGTGCCTTTTGCAAAATTCGACATTTCGAATACGCCCATCGGGCCGTTCCAGACGACGGTTCTGGCATCCTTCAGCGTCTGGGCGAACAGGTCAACGGTCTTCGGGCCAATATCATACATAGACCAACCCTCTGGCACGCCAGCTTCCAGGCTGATAGTCTGCTGGTTGGCGTCATTTTTGAAGTCATCGCCAATGACCGCGTCCACCGGCAGCACCAGCTTGTCGCCACCTTTTTGCAGCAGGTCGCGGGCGGTTTCAATGGCCTCGGCCTCGACTAGCGACTTGCCCATAGCGTAACCCTTCGCTTTAAGGAAGGTGTTCGCCATACCGCCGCCGATCAGCAGCTTATCCACTTTGCCAAGCAGGGCTTCGATCACAGCGATTTTGTCAGAAACTTTCGCACCGCCGAGGATCGCCACGAACGGGCGTTTCGGACTTTCGAGGGCGGTGGCGAGATAGTCAATCTCTTTTTCCATCAGCAGGCCGGAAACGGCGGGCAGGTAACGCGCCACACCTTCGGTTGAGGAGTGGGCGCGGTGTGCCGAACCGAAGGCATCATTGACGTAGATGTCGCCCAGCTTAACCATCTGCTGTGCCAGATCGAGATCGTTCTTTTCTTCGCCTTTATAAAAGCGGGTGTTCTCCAGCAGCAGCACGCCGCCTTCCGGCAGGCTGGCAGCGGCCTGCTCCGCCGTCGGGCCAACGCAGTCTTCAGCAAAATAGACCTTCTGGCCGAGCAGTTTTTCCAGCACCGGCGCGACCGGCGCAAGGGAATACTTGGGTTCCGGCCCGCCCTTGGGCCGTCCCAGATGGGACATCAGCACGACGGAACGCGGCTTCTGATCGAGGATATATTTCAGCGTCGGCACAGCAGCACGGACGCGGGTATCGTCGGTAACGGTGCCATTGTCTACCGGCACGTTAAAGTCCACACGTACCAGCACGCGTTTGCCTTTCAGATCGGCATCACGAACGGTCATCTTGTTCATTGTTTTTCTCCTTGCCAGCAAGAAAGAGGCGAGGAACGAACCCTCGCGCCTCGCCTCTAACAGTCATCGCTATAGCACTGAAGGCAACCTTTAGAGCTTCCCGCCGATGATCTTGGTCAGGTCAGCCACGCGCACGGAGTACGCCCA
>JARKOK010000549.1 GCA_029975765.1 Aggregatilineales bacterium | reverse complement strand
AGCGTTTGCGACTGAGGTGGGTCAAACTTCTGATCGCGCGGGTTTTCATGATAGCCCAGCACGAAGTTGATCGTGCGCGCTTCACCGGGCTGTAGGGTCAGCCGGATATGGTGCGAACCGATGGGCGCCCAGCCGTGTGCGATTGAGTTACAGGACTCGCCGTGCTCCACGACGAGCGGGTTATCAAAACCCCGGTAGGCTCCCAGGAAAGCATCGCGCGAGGTATCAAAGCCGGCCAGCGGTTCGGAACAGGCGAAATAGGCGAAATGGTCGCGCCGTTCGCGGTACTCCGTTTTATGGTAAATAATGCCATCCTCGACTTCGACCTCACCGATGCTGTAATTACGCTGGAAGTTGGTCATGTCGTCGTAAGCGTCCCACAGGTTAAACTCCACCAGTGAGAACACGGAGAGATGCGCCGGGGTATCCCGCCGGTTGGTGAGCTTCAACTGCCAGCTTTCCAGATTCTCGCCCAGCGGCACAAAATAGCGTGTCGTGGCTTCAATTCCGCCATACAGGGAGGTGAGAGTGGTATAACCCAGACCGTGCCGGCAGACGTAGCTGTGCAGTTTGCGGCGCACCGGCTTCCAGGTTGGCGACCAGACCTCGCCGCCGTCCTGATCGCGCAGATAAAGATAACGCCCGCCGTCGTCCAGCGGGACATTGTTATAGCGGTAGCGCGTCAGCCGCCGCAGCCGCGCGTCCCGGTAGAACGAATAACCACCGGCGGTATTTGAAATAATGCCAAAAAAGTTCTCGCTGCCCAGATAATTCAGCCAGGGCAGCGGTGTATCCGGTCGGGTAATCACATATTCACGGCGCGCGTCATCAAAATAACCGTAACGCATAGTGTTTTTCCTCAATCATTTCTTGGGAGCGCTCCCAATGCTTCAAGATGAGTGTAACATGAGACTGAAGAAAGCGTCAAGCGCCCGACCACGAAGGGTTTAAAAAGCAGCAGAGGCAGCTAATGGCTGCCTCTGCACGTTTAAAGCCTGTGTCAGTCAGCGGTTACGGGAAAACACGAATGCCGTCCAGATTGACAAGATACCTGCTCCCACTATAACCGAATGAACTGCAATCGGCATCCGCCACAAGCTGCACCCGATGAATCCCCGGCACCAGATCGGTAATGCCGTAGCCGATAGGCCGCGTCCGCAGATCATAGTCAATCACGTCATACGTGCCGGAGGGATTGAGGTCAATCTCCACGTTCACCCCGTCCACGTTGACTTCCCAGCAGCCCTGCCCGCTGCCAACGGCTGTGTACAGCAGGAACCCGGAGCCGTTGATGTAAAACGTCACGGTCGAGTTATCGGTATCGGTCTGTTTCAGATAACCGCCCTGTGGCTTATACGGGCTGTAATAGACAGGAGTCGCGCTGGTTACACGCAGCCAGTTGGCCGGATTATTATAGACAAAAGCCACATCACTTTCCTGCACCAGACCCCGCGCCGGCGTCAGGATTGACCGGGTCTGCGCGCGCACATAGTCCAGCGTAAAATTGCCTGCCGTCACCACCAGCCGCGCGTAATGCACCCCAACCGGTACCATTCGATTCACGTCCGCGTCGAGACACCAGCGCACGATACCACCGCCGCCGGCATCCGTGATCGTCACAGGAGCGAGATCATCAACATATACCGCCAGTGTACCGCCGCCGGTACGCTGATAGCCGACACACAGATCAGTGCCGTTAAATCGGACCGAGACTTCGCTGCCGGCGGCCAGTGTTCGCGTCGTACCGGCGTTCGCGCCGCCCACACCTGCCGCGTCCACCCACACTCCCCGGTACGCCACCGCCGCCGCACGTTCATCGGTATTGACATTAGCGGCCAGCGTAGCCTGCACGAAGGGCTGTACCGCATCCAGTTGCAGAACGCCGCCAGCACCCAGTTTCCTGATCTCTACAACGTGCGACGTGCTCACCAGCCCGTCAATCGTATACGGGCGGATAGCCGCATCCGGTGCTTCATTGGATACAACCAGCGGGGTATCGCTGTCAATCATCACCTGCATGGATGGCATCCCCGGCCCGGTCATACGGAAGATCGTCAGGGCGCTGCCCGTCATGCGGAAGGCGACGGTGGCGTTTTCCACGCCGCTTTCCTTCAGGGTTTTATTGTAGGCAGTGACCACACTGCCAACGTTCGTCCAGTGTGTGCCGGTACCGGCTGGCGAGTACAGCAGCCGCGTGTCCCGGTCATCGGCCTTCGCCGCGACCGCCGGCGACGTTTTCGCGCCGTCGTAGTCAAATGTCCGCACGCGGTCGAGATCAATGATGCCCGGCGTGCCGGGGTCGCGCACGATGCGCACGGTGTTCCACTGGCCGGGCACCGCATCCGGTATCAGGATCGCCTCCGTTGGAAGCCCGCCCTGGTTGCCGCGAGTCACCGCCGCCCGGTTGCTGATAATCAGCGGTTCAGTCACATCTGGGTCGGGGTTCGTATCGAGCGGCGCGCCGTTCACCCAGATCTGCACCGCGCCTTTGTCCGGCCCGATGGTGCGAACATAGTAGAAGCCTACGCCCCGGAAACTGAAACTCGCCGCCGCGTTCAGATCACTGGTCTGCTGTGTGTAACCACCTGACGCGCCGGACACCGCGCCGCGCGCCCACATGCCGGTATAAGCAATGCCGGTAGCATTCTCCTGATAGTCAGCGTTGTTCAGCGGCAGCGCCAGGTTGATCTGCAACTGCAACACCTGATCGTTCACCGCCGCACCGTTAGTGCCAACGGCAATGTAATACTGCTGCCCGGCCTGCAGCGAGAGTACCGCCTGCCGGTTCGTCGAACAGCCAACCTCGCGCCAGCTGCCGGCGACCCCCTGGTACACCCCGAAGACCGGAGCGTAGCTCGCGCCCAGCGTGCTGAACTGGTAGAAACCTGATGCCGACGGTTTGAAGGCATACCACAGCGTTTGTTCCCGCGCCGCGCCGCAGATCGGCGGGTCGCCGGCCTGTTCGGTTACGCTGCGGTCGCTCACCGGCTGGACGACATTAAAGGGCACCGTCCGCACCAGCGTGGGTGTTTCCAGCCTGTCGTTGGGCAGCGTAACTTTGCAGGAGGCGGAATTGTTGCGCCAGTTCATCGAAAAGTCGGCTTTCAGCCGCCCGTAACCATATTCCGGGTCAAACCCCGGCGCGCCCGCGTCTTCCGCGCCGCAGATCAGCGCGTCCAGCACGGTTGCCGGCGTGGTCGCCACTTTCGCGCTCAGCAGCAGCGCTGCCACACCGCTCACATGCGGCGCAGCCATCGAAGTCCCATCATCCAGCGCGTAACCAACCGGCGTGCCCAGATCGGTATCGAGTTCCACCGGTACGGTACTCAGGATGTTCACGCCCGGCGCGGAAATATCCACATACTGGTTAAAGGTCGAAAACGGGGCATGGACGCCTTCATTATCATGGGCGGCCACGCTGATCACACCGGGGTAAGCCGCCGGATAGCTGACATGATTGGTTGTATCGCCATCATTCCCTGCCGACGCCACCACGACAACATTTCGCGCCAGCGCGTAATCCACCGCGCCCTTGACCGTCGGGGAATCCTTGGCGCCGCCCAGACTGAGGTTAACCACCCGCGCGCCTTTATCCACCGCATGAATGATACCCGCCGCGATGTAATAATACGGGCAGCCCAGATACGGGCCAGTGATCGGGTCCACGATGATGTCGCAAACCTTCACCGGCATCACTTTAGCATTGAAGGCCACACCGGCGATGCCGGCTGAATTGTTCGCCCGCGCCGCGATAATGCCAGCAACGTGCGTGCCATGCCCGATGTTATCGTCGGGGTTGTTGTCGTCATTAAAGAAATCCCAGCCGGGAACGAGCTTCGCGCTCAGTTCCGGGTGTTGTAAATCAATGCCAGAATCCACGACAGCGACGGTGATCCCCGTGCCGCGCGCGGTGGACACATCCCAGGCTTCGCTGGCATAGATGCCGCCGCTGCCGCCCGCCAGCGCCCACTGCTGCGGATACAGCGGATCGGTAGGTTTGTAAACGTGCAAGGCGTAAGCATCGTTGGTTTCGACCGCCGTCACACCAGCGGCCAGATAAGCCGCCGGGCGCGCCGTTTGCAGTTGCGCGACGGCTGCCGCCGGCTCGCTTACCGCTTCCGGCACGCGCGCGCGCAGCACCCCAATCGCCGGCAGGCGGCTGATCTCGACCGCACCCAGCGACGCCAGCAGTTCCTGAATAGCCGATTCCGGCGCTGCCGGGTTGTAGCTGATGAGCAGTTCCTCGACCAGCTTCGGCTCCGGTTCGGGCGTTGGCGAAGGCGCATAAGCCGTTACATGAACCGTGATGACCGCTGCGGCGGTCGCGCCAGAGGCATCCAGCGCCAGCAGCGTAATCGCATCTGCACCGCTGAACTCGGCGGGGGCGAGGTACAGCATGTCCACCACCGTCACATAGGGCGGCAGGGTTTCGACCGGCGCGGTCGCCGTCAGCGTGACACCTCCCAGCGGCGCAGGGTCGCTCACTACCACGCGCACCAGGCCCGCCTCGTCGCTGATATTCAGGCGCAGCGCCAGCGGCACGCCTGCCGTCACCTCGAACGTCGCGCCATCCGGCAGATCGAACACCGGCGGCAGAGTCACGCTGTCCGGCGTTTCCGTCACTTCCGGCAGGGCGGTCGCTTCCGGCGGCGGTTCCAGCGTCACGGTTGGTTCGACCGTCGGCTCCTCTGGCACGGTATCCGCCGGCATGTCCGTTATTTCCGGCGGTGGTTCAACGGTCGGCGCTTCGGTCACTTCCGGAGCGGGTTCAGCCAGCGGCGGCAGCGTCTCTTCCGGCAGGGGTTCGGCGGTCGCCTCCTGCGCGGCAGCCGGAACATTGAGCGTCATCAGACACAGGACGAGCAGCGCCAGCAGGGCGAGAACACGTTCGGTTTGATAATTCATCTGTCTTACTCCACTACATGAATGGCTGGCGGACGACCGGGAACGAGCTGTGGATAATAGATCATATCACCCTCGGACGCCCCCCAGTCGAGATTGTCAACAATGATCGAACCATGCAGGTACATATACGAGCCGCTAACCTGAAAACCGCCGTGCGGCGCGTACAGCACCCCTTCAATCCAGGTTGGGCCAGAGAATTTCAGCGCGTTCGAACCACACGAACCACGATCATCCTGCATGGCGTAGAAAATGAGGCCGGGGTAGGTGATTTTGCGCGGCCCCAGCGGCGTCATGATCGGTTTGTAGTATGTCATGTGCTGGAGGGCAGTATTGCCGGCATTGATGGTTCCGTACCGACTGACGCCATCCCCGTCCTCGTACTGCACGACAATCGTGAAGCCGTTAGCCTGGTTGAAGGTCAGCTTGCTGCCGAAGTTCACTTCCTTGCCATGCACGTAGTACAGCCCGTGTAATTCGTAATCGGTTTTGCCCGGTGTCCATTCCAGTTTCGACGGATTCCAGTCGGGAATTGTAGGATCGTTGGCAACATCATACGCTCTGCCGGTGGTCTTTTTGATGTACTCATAAATCGCCCCGCCCGGTGCGTACAGCCGCCAGTCTACATTTACCGGATCATCCTGCGACGGGATACCGGTCGGCGTTCTGCCGATAATGGTCTTATCCTGGCTGTCCGCCCAGGTAATTTTATCCGACATGGATGGGTCAATTCGATTGACAGCTTCCACCTTGCCGGGGTAGATTACTTCCGTGCCGTCCGGCAGCGTGATCTTCAGATCATGAAAGGTGATATTGCTGCCTTTAAACTGAACCTGGAAGTTACTGAACAATCCGCCCCAGATGTCGCTCCGGCTGCCGCCCCACTTGATGCTGTTCTGGCAGGTCTTGGAGCCGGCCCATACGCCCTGAAGTGTTGTGGGGTCAAACGGCGGATCACACACGCCAACGGCAGTGTTGGTCACTTTCAGCGGCTCGCGGTACACCACCTGAATGAAGTAGGCCGGCTTGAAAGCAATGATCTCAACTTCAATGTAATTGGGATCACCGGCTTTTTCGCTGCCGGCACGCGGCGGATTGTACCAGCTTACGAAGTTGGTCACGCCGTCGTTATTGAAGCCGTTCTTAGCCGCCGCGTCTTTCACCGCCTGGTCAATGCCGCCCTTGGTACATTTGGCGTATGACCCGGCCAGCGCCGCCGCGTCGGTCGCGTTCTGGGCGCTGCGCCACAGCAGGTAC
>JARKOK010000048.1 GCA_029975765.1 Aggregatilineales bacterium | reverse complement strand
TTCCAGCAGGATATACACCCCCCAGAAGCGCATGAAGGTGCCATCCCGCAGCATCCCGCCGTAGCCGCCGCGCGGCTTCAGCAGCGTATCCGGCGCGGTCGGCAGCGTTTCCACCAGGAACAGCGCCACCAGCGCCGCCAGCACGACGTTAAAGCCTGCCGTGATATAAAACGACAGCGAATAGGATATGGTGAGCAGGAAACCGCCCACCGCCGGTCCAATCGCGATGCCCAGATTGGCCGCCATACGCATCAGCGCGTAGGCGCTCACGCGCTCCTCCGCCGGCATGATGTCCGCCACCATCGCGTTCGAGCCGACCGTAAACACCGGCACCAGCGCCCCGTACAGCGCGATCAGCAGCGCCCACTGCCACAGCGCCGCCGTGCCAGTCATCGCCACCAGCACCCCGGCGCTGCCCAGCAGCCCCACCACCATCGCCCGCTTCCGCCCGAAGCGATCCATCACCACGCCCACCACCGACGTGGACAGCAACCCGGCGACGGCCTGAATCGAAATCAGCAGCGTGATCGTTGTCAGCGGCGCGTCCAGCCGTTCCCGCATCACCAGCGTTAAAAACGGCCAGACCAGCGCGGCGCTGGCGCGGCTGATGAAAAACCCCACCAGCAGCAGCCAGAAGGCGCGCGGATAATGCAGCGATTGGCGCAGCGTATTCACAGAATCATTCCTCAGGTTTCCACTGGGTCAGGCCGGTATCCGGCCCAGCGCCCACGCCGCATGTTCGCGGATCAGGTCGCCGGGGTCATCCAGCAGCCGTCGCAGCGGCGCGCGGGCGTCCGGGTGGCCCCAGTTGCCCGCCGCGATGCAGGCATTCCGCACCAGCCGTTCGCGTCCGATCCGGTACACCGGACTCCCGTAGTATCGCTGACGAAACGCCGCCGCGTCCAGTGCCAGCAAGTCCACCAGCCGGGGCGCGGTGCGCTCCGCGTCCGGCGGGTAAAACGCTGTTTCCGCCGTCAGCGGGCTGAACCGCTGGAACGGACATACTTCCTGGCACACATCGCAGCCGAACACCCAGTTGCCCATCAGCGGGCGCAGGTCGGGGTCAATCGTGCCCTTGTGTTCAATCGTCAGATAGCTGATGCACCGCCGCGCGTCCAGCACATACGGCTGCGGGAAAGCATCGGTCGGGCAGGCGTTCAGGCAGCGAGTGCAGCTGTCACACATCGCCCCCCGGTGCGGAGTATCATATACGTCGAATTCGAGATCGGTCAGGATTTCCCCCAGAAAGAAGAAACTCCCCCGGCGCGGGTGAATCAGCATCGTGTTTTTGCCGGTGAAGCCCAGCCCGGCGGCGCTGGCATGGCTGCGTTCGAGGATCGCCCCCGTATCCACGTAGACGCGGTGACTCATCGTCTGTCCGCTGTGCTCGCGCAGCCATACCGCCAGTGTTTCGAGGCGCGGCGTCAGCACGTCGTGATAGTCCAGCCCCCAGGCATAGGCCGCGATCCGCCCACGCGCGGGGTCGGCCAGCGGCGGCAGCGTCCGGTAATCCAGCCCAACCACCACCAGCGAGCGCGCCCCCGGCAGAATCACATTCAGATCGCGGCGGCGCGCCTGCCGGTCAGGCCGTGCCATGTAGGCCATCGTGCCGTGCATCCCGGCGTCAATCCAGCGGAAGTAGGCCGCCAGCGTGGGTGATGGCGCGGCGCGCGTCACGCCCATCAGGTTAAACCCCAGCGCCCGCGCCTGATTTTTCAGCAGTTCAGCAGAAAACGTCATCCCATAAATCTCCGGTCACATCATATCAGGCAGGTGGATGGGTGAGTAGTGCTGAACGGCAGCCCACAGCTTTCCGAGGTTTGTCCCTCCAATTCCTGACATCTTGGCGGTTGTCCATTTTCTGTTATCATTCAGAGGTTTATAGCTATTTTGCCCTCATCCCCCGCCCGCTTCTCCATCAGGGAGAACGTGAGTAAGTGCGCTATTAACCCCTCTCCCTGAGGGAGAGGGGTGGCGCCAAGCGCCGGGGTGAGGGCTGGAAATGAGCAGATTTATTCGCCAGCAGCATCTGATCCGATATATCATCTTGTTTATTTTCGGTGACAGGGAGACCTCATGGCCGACGTAAAAGCGCAGGCACAGCAGCGATTTGGGCAGTTCGCGCAGGGGTACGTCACCAGCCCGTCCCATGCCAGAGGCGCTGATCTGGAACGCCTGCTGGAACTGGCGCAGCCGCAGCCCGATTGGCTGGCGCTGGATGTAGCGACCGGCGGCGGGCATACGGCGCTCACCTTCGCGCCGCACGTCGGGCGGGTGATCGCCTCCGATCTCACCCCGGCCATGCTGGGCGCGGCGCGCGCCTTTATCCGCGAGCGCGGCGCGGCCAATGTGATTTTTACCACTGGCGACGCGGAAGCCCTCCCCTTCGCCACCGGCACGTTTGATCTGGTGACGTGCCGTATCGCGCCGCATCATTTCCCCGACGTATTCCGCTTCGTGCAGGAGTCCGCCCGCGTGCTTAAACCCGGCGGCGCGCTGCTGGTGGAAGACCAGCTTGTGCCGGACGACGACCGCGCGGCGCGTTACGTGGATGCCTTTGAACGCCTGCGCGATCCCAGCCACCACCGCATTTACGCCGACTACGAATGGCGCGGTCTGTTCCTGGATGCCGATCTGACCATCGAACATGCCGAAAGTCTGGTCAAAAGCGGCACGCGCCTCCTTCCCTGGGCGGAACGGCAGGGCTGCGCGCCGGGCATTATCGAACGTTTGCAGGTGATGCTGGCGCAGGCGCCGGAAGCGGTTGCCGCCTGGCTGCGCCCCACCTGCGCCGGTACGCCGGACGCCGCCTTCGACCACCACTATATTCTGATTCTGGGACGTAAGTCCGGCTGACGGCCAACGAACAGGGAGGCACATCCGATGATCGGCAAAATCTGTCTGGTAACTGGTGCGACCGATGGCATTGGTAAGGTGACGGTCCGCGCGCTGGCGGAGGCCGGCGCCGCCGTCGTCGGTGTCGGGCGCGACCCGGCGAAGATTGAAGCGGTCAAAGCCGAAATCGGCAGCACCCCCGGCTCGCTGGAATTTCTGACCGCCGATCTGTCATCGCAGGCGCAGATTCGCGCGCTGGCGGAGCAGTTCCGGCATAAATATGATCGCCTGCATGTGCTGGTCAATAATGCCGGCGCGTTATTTACCAGTTACCGCACCACAGCAGACGGCCTTGAGATGACCTTCGCGCTCAACCACCTCAGTTACTTCCTGCTCACCCACCTGCTGCTGGATACCATCATCGCCAGCGCCCCGGCGCGTATCATTAACGTGGCTTCGGATGCTCACGCTGGCAGCACCATCAACTTCGACGACCTCGGCCACCGGCAGAACTACAGCGGCTGGACAGCCTACGGCGCTTCCAAGCTGGCGAACATCCTGTTCACCTACGAACTCGCGCGGCGGCTGGAAGGCACCGGCGTTACGGTCAACGCGGTGCATCCCGGTTTCGTGAATACCAACTTCCAGCGCGCCGCCGGCCTCAACATGCGCGGCCCGCTGACGCCGGAAGAAGGCGCGGACACGCAGCTCTGGCTTGCCACGTCCGATGAGGTGGATGGCATCACCGGCAGATACTTCGTGCGGCGGCACGACATCCGCTCCTCCGACATCTCCTATGATCGTTCGGTCGCCCGCCGTCTGTGGGACATCAGCGCCCGGCTGGCAGGGCTGCCCGGCGGCGATTGATTTCGCCTGCCGGCTCGTTTTATGCCGTTTCCGGCACTTCAGACAGCCGACGGCGGGGCATCGTGCATAGAAACCGCCCCACAAAAAAATACCCCCGCTTCCGGGGTGGAAGCGGGGATACCGCTGTGGGGCAGCTAAAACGGACGGGTTATTACGGCTTGAAATTCCCGTGATTGTCAATCGGGCAGGCTTCTTCGTTGCCTATAAGGGTGGGGTCGAAGTGGAAGCCCGGAATCTGGTTAGTCAGGAACGCGCCCGTAGCGTTAAAGGCGTTCAGACCATAGGGCGCGGAAGCTGCGCCGAAGGTGTTGGCGCCCGGCGTGGTCAGCACCTGGATCAGCGTCGGGTTGGCAGCAGATGCAGTATCGTAGAAATTCGGGACAACCGTGTTGTTGAACAGGTCGGTCTTCTGGTATCCGGTCAGCGCCCATGCCGCATCCTGAGCATTCCGCCAGTAACCGGGTGAGCACCAGGCGCCTTCGGTTTCGAACGGCTGGCAGCCATGGCTGACCACGAGCTGGACGTTGCCTTTGGCCTTGCCTTCGTACTCCGCCGTTACAGGATAGTTGACCAGGGACAGGTAGGGGTAATACTGGCTTGCATATTTGAACGTGCCACCAACTTTGATCATGTCAACGGTACTACCGTCGGGCAGATTGAGCGTTGCCGATGTCGCACCGTTCGCGGTCAGAACCCAGACGAGGTACGCTTGTCCGGTCTGGTACGGCTGCCCGGGCCCGTTCCAGTTGGCGAACTGGCCCGTACCGCCGTCGTTGGCAGTACCCTGCCCCGCCGCACCGCAGCGTTCATCGTTGAGGTTCCAGGTGGTGCCATCGAAATTGAAGCCTTGCCCGGTGTAGGTGACAGTGGTGCCGGCCATGACCGGGGCCGCCGCTACCAGCATCACCACTACAGCAATCAGGAGCCAATAGAATTTCTTCATGATAGACCTTTCATTCCCTCCCATTGATTTACGTTTGAACCCGGTCTTTCCCGCGTCGGACAGCATTGACAGTGATAGCGCCGGAAAGCCTCTATGATCGTGGCGCTCAGATCAGGGGACGAAACGAAGCGGATACCCCGGCCTTCGCAGCCTGACCTTGCCACTAGGTGAAGCGGAAATCAATTCTTTTAATGTTTTTCCCCTCCATATGTATTATCATATGGTCAACAGCATACGGTATTGAAGTCCTGAAATGGGTCTTTAAGGCGGTCGCAAAAAGTCCCAAAATTGTGAAAAACCAGTAAATTTACGGGGGCGGTTCGGCAGAGGAGGGGACGAAGACATATCCTTCACCGGGGGCAGCCTGAAGGTAACGCGGCTGGCCGGGGTTGGGTTCGATCTTGCGCCGCACCCGGTACACCACCTTTTTTAAATGATTCGTGTCTTCATCGCCCGCTGTACCCCACATGCGGGCGACAATCATCGAGGAGGGAAGCACCCGTGATGGATTGCTCATCAGAAGATGTAACAGGCGAAATTCCAGGCTGGTGAGTTTGATCACTTTCCCGGAAGCCGTCACCAACTGACGCTGCGAGGGTTCCAGCCGCAGATCACCCACCTCGAAACTGTCCAGCATCGAGGTCGGCACCGTCCAGGCGCGGCGCAGCCACGCCGCCGCTTTGGCCTGAAACAGGCGGTGGCTGATCGGCCCAACGATCACTTCATCTACCCCGGCCTCGTAGGCATTCAGGGTAAAGGTTTCATCCTCATAAGGGATCAGCAGCAGAATCGGTACGGTGGTCTCGCCCCGCAGCAGGCGGACGATATTCAGTACATTGCTGCATTCATTATGGTTATCAATAATGAACAGGTCTTGCGCGTGTTCCGGCAGCCGCCGTTCGGTTGTATCCTCGTCACTCGCTGGCGCGATAGTTGCCACAATCCCCTTTTGCCCCAGAATAAATTCCCAGACCTGCGCGCTTTCCAGATCATCACTGATAATGAGTGCCTGTGCCGACATCTCACCCCCGGTAGAATACACTTGCTTACCGAATGCCGGTGTCAAACAGTAATAGTCTATTGCTATAGAACCGTGCGAGATAGCTGAATGTTACAGATGCAATAGGAAATTGGTGGGGGTAGAAAAGAGGGTCGCCCGCTGTCAGCGCCAGCTTTGCCGGCCATGCCCTTCGCGTCATGAATCAAAAGAGACGCCATAAGCGCCCCTCTCAAAGTTCAGCATATCACGCGCCTTGCGCGTCGTTCACGCCGATTCGCGTTCGACCAGCGGGCAGTCAATCATCTGATGAACGGGCTGAGCGTGAGGATCACCCACCGCCATCAGATACTCCACCGCCCATTTCCCCATCTCGTAATGCGGCAGTTGAACGGTCGTCAGCGGCGGCCACAGCCCTTGCGCGATGTCCAGTTGGTTGTCAAACCCCACGACGGCCACATCATCCGGGATGCGCAGCCCCAGTTCGGACAGCGCGCCGTAACACCCCAGCGCCGTCCGGTCATTGCCGCAGAAGATCGCCGTTGGCGGTTCGGGAAGCTGCATCAGTTCGTAGGCCAGCCGGTAGTTGGCGGCGGGGGATTGATTGGTGTAACAGATCAGGGACTCATCAAACGGCACGCCAAATTCCATCAGCGCGTTTTTATAACCCTGAAGCCGTCCATTGGAGGCCGCCAGCGGCGGCACTTCACCGCGTGTCGTCGGCCCCAGATTAATGAAGCCTATCCGGCGGTGTCCCTTCATCAGCAGGTGACGAACCGCCGCATACCCCCCGGCGACTTCATCCGGCACGACGGCGGTATAAGCCCCATCCGGCGAAAAGCAGTTTGCTAAAACAATCGGTACCTGTGAAATAGGCGGGAGGAACTCAATCGGGCGGTGGTACATCGCGGCGTAAATGATACCTTCCACGCGCCGCTCCAGCAGGGCTTCGAGCGAGGCTTCGGTCGTATCCTGCTGGTAGCCGGCATTAACGACTAGCATCACCTTGCCCTGCGCCCACAGCGTTTCCTGCGCCCCGCGAATCATATCGACCGCGTAGGGGGTGGTGATCACTTCGTCGGTCAGCAGGCCAAAACCGACCAGATGCGAGCTGTTGGTTCGCATCTGTCGCGCGCTGAAATTCGGGCGGTAGCTGAGCTGTTCGATCACCGCATTCACGCGCTGGCGTGTTTCAGCGTTCACCGCCGGGTGATGGTTCAACACGCGGGACACCGTCCCCCGGCTGACCCCGGCTAACTGCGCAATATCTTTTATGGTCGGTTTTTGCATCACCGTTCCAGCCCTTTAGCCCGCCGCCTTTGTTCCATTCTTCACACACAGTAGCTCATTAAACCATACTCTGTTTACAGATAAAAGTACCACCTTCTTAAAGAAAGACCTTCGATGTTACGCTTCGAGAACGCTCGCCCGCCGGCGGGTCTTGACGGTGGAATTTGCCACGAATGACTTGCAGTGTCCATCGAAGGATGTTATAGTCTATCCCATAATGGGATCGATCACAATGTGAGCGTGACTTATTGGGATCGATTTAACGAATGTTTTTATTCATTTAAAGAAGAATATCATGGCAACTGAACCTGCATTAGCCATCCGGCAGCGCCTCGCCAGTGACCATCACCGTCCCCGTTACCATTTCCAGCCGCCCTGCAACTGGATGAACGACCCGAACGGCCTGATCCAGTGGAACGGCCAGTACCACCTGTTTTACCAGCATAATCCCAACGGCCCGCTGTGGGCTGACATGCACTGGGGTCACGCCGTCAGCGATGATCTGCTCCACTGGACGGACTGGCCGGTGGCGCTGGCTCCCACCTCCGGCGGCCCGGACGAACGAGGGATTTTCTCCGGCTGTGCTGTTGATCATGCTGGGACGCCAACTCTGATTTATACCGGCACGCGGGGTGAGCATTACGATATTCAGACTCAGTGTATCGCCACCAGTGATGACGGCCTGCTGACATGGCGCAAGTATCCGGGTAATCCGGTGATTGACCGCGTGCCCGCCGAAGCCGGACAGACGCGGGATTTCCGCGACCCGTTTGTCTGGCAGGAAGGCGATACCTGGTACATGGTGGTCGGCTCGCGGATTCAGGATGTGGGCGGGGCGGTTTTCCTGTATCGTTCTGCCGATCTTTACCACTGGGAATACCTCCATCCCCTGCTGACGGGTGACATCCGGCGTAACGGCATAACCTGGGAATGTCCCAATTTCTTCAAACTGGGCGACCAGTGGGTGCTGATTATTTCATCTCACATGGGCACCTACACCGCCAGCGTGATCTACTTCGTCGGCACTTACGAGAATCACCGTTTCACCCCTCATTATGAAGGCGTGCTGGACTACGGGACGCTCTATGCGCCGCTGACACTGGTGGACAGTCAGAACCGCCGCCTGCTGTTCGGCTGGCTGCGCGAAGACCGGTCACTGGCGGAA
This sequence comes from Aggregatilineales bacterium, assembly GCA_029975765.1. Lineage (GTDB taxonomy): Bacteria > Chloroflexota > Anaerolineae > Aggregatilineales > Phototrophicaceae > CFX2. The sequence goes on along the minus strand of JARKOK010000048.1, from coordinate 776 downwards.
CAGCAGGCCGCCGGGTGGTCGGGCGTGCAGTCCATCCCCCGCGTGTTAACCCTGGACGATCACAGCCGCCTGAATATGTCCCCCATCCCCGAACTGGCGACCCTGCGCGGCCAGCACACGCACTATGGCTCCGGGACAATGGCTGCTCCGCTGGCCGTCGGTGGACTGGCGCTTGATCTGGAAGCCACGTTTGAGCCAGCGGCCACCGAACCCTGCGGTCTGAGCCTGGCCTGTTCCGCCGACGGAAACAAACGTACCGACATCGTTTATGACCCGGCCACCGGGCAGCTAGCGGTACGTAAAATCACGCCGGAATTATTTGACATCACGACCACGCAGATTCGCGCTGTCCCGCATCCCCTTGCGGCGGGCGAAGCCCTCCATCTGCGAATTCTGCTCGATGGTTCGGTCATCGAAGTGATCGCGAATCACCGAACCAGCCTGACCAGTCGAATCTATCCACTACCCACAGACGATACCCACCTTCGGGTGATCGGCGGTCAGGCGCTGCACGCCCTGGACATTTGGGAGATGTCATCTATCTGGCCGGTGTAGCGGCCAGAAGGAGGAAGAAATCGAACCATTCAACATGATCCATCTCAGTAAAGTGAACTGGTTTTACTCATTTTGGGGAGGAATACAATGTCCAATAAGATAAGCCGTCGTGAGCTGCTGAAACTCACCGCTTTCAGCGCCGCCGCTGTCGGTGCCAACCTCGTACCGTCCATCACGGTATTTGCCCGTCCCGCCTCTCAGTCGGCCACCGTTGTCCTGCG
>JARKOK010000499.1 GCA_029975765.1 Aggregatilineales bacterium | reverse complement strand
GGGTCCACCCGGAACCATCCCGAACCCGGACGTTAAGCCCGCCAGCGCGGATGGTACTGCCCTGGCAACGGGGTGGGAGAGTACGTCGTTGCCAACCCCCTTTCTTCTCCGCCTCACCGCCCCTGCTGCTTTTTGATTCCTCATACTAACGTGATTGCCTGGCTGTAGACAGTGGCACTTCGCATGAATCCCCGCTAGACTTGACATTCCAGAATAAGATGGAGACAGCAATGACAGAATGGCGCATCGTCTTTGAGACCCATAATTCCGCCGAAGCTCATGTAATCGCTGGTAGACTGGACGCAAGTAACATTCCGGCTATCGTCCACCAGGAGGCCGGTGGACGTGCTCTGGGGATCACTGTTGGCCGGTTGGGTGAAGTAAAAGTGCTGGTTCATCCTGATGACTATGACCGAGCCTTAGCCATCCTTGAACCTGATGAACCCGGTGAACTTCCTGATTCAACCGGTACGATCATTTACCACCTTGACGATGACGATGAATCAGACGCTGACTGATGTTCCCGGAATTCGGGTAGGGCACTATACAGACCTGGAAGCGGCGACAGGCTGCACGGTTATCATCTGTCCCGATGGGACTGGCGGGGGAGTAGACCAGCGTGGCGGCGCGCCGGGCACACGCGAAACGGATTTACTGCGCCCCATGCATCTGGTTGAAGAAGTCAGCGCGGTTTTACTGGCAGGCGGCAGCGCCTACGGTCTGGCGGCGGCTGATGGCGTTATGCATTACCTGGAGGAACACGGAATCGGCTACCGGTCGCGTGCCGGATTTCTCGTACCTATTGTGCCAACGGCGATCCTGTTTGACCTTGCGGTTGGCAAAGCCGATGTGCGACCGGATGCGGCGATGGGTTATGCTGCCTGCGCCGCTGCCAGCAGCGATCCTGTGTTACAGGGGACAGTCGGGGCCGGTACTGGCTGCCGGATAGGGGCGATGCGCGATAATGCCTATGCCACGAAGGGTGGCCTCGGTTCGGCCAGCGTGGATTTAGGAGGCGGATTAGTTGTCGCGGCGCTGATGGCGGTGAATGCGGTGGGCGACATCATAGACGATCAGGGGCGCATCCTTGCTGGTTTGCGTGAAACACCGGATGGAGAGACTTTTGCTGGCATGATGAATGTGATGAAAGCTACCGCGCGTCTGGTTGATTTGCCCGCGCCGGTTGCGCCCAGTCAGAATACGGTGATTGGCGTCGTGGCGACCAATGCGCGCCTGACGAAAGAAGAAACGAACAAGGTGGCACAGATGGCGCATGATGGCCTGGCGCGGGCGGTGCGACCGGCACATACGATGGTTGATGGGGATACGATTTTCGCGCTGGCAACCAACCAGATTCCGGCGAATGTCAGCGCAATTGGTGCGTATGCCGCTGAAGTTGTGGCGGAAGCCATTCGCAACGCGGTTCGCACAGCGACTTCATTAGCGGGTGTGCGGGCCATACAAGGTTAAGCGGAATTAATTAAATTGATGCTAGGATTTAAACAACACTTGATACCATGAGCCACAAACCCTTACAACCTGGTGATTCTGGCATGAGCAAAGTTCTGATTATCGAGGATGAAGTTACCCTCGCGAACAACCTCGCTGACAAACTGCGCGGGGAGGGCTTCACGGTCGTGACCTCAGCAGATGGCGAAGACGGGCTGGAGAAAGTTCGCGCGGAGCATCCAGACTTAATTGTTCTGGACATTATGCTGCCGGGACTGGATGGCCTCAGTCTGTGCCGGATGGTGCGCCGCGATGCGGCAACGGCCCATATTCCAATTATTATGCTGACGGCACGCGGCACAGAGGTAGATAAAATTGTCGGGCTGGAAAGCGGCGCCGACGATTATGTGGTGAAACCGTTCGCGCTGGGCGAATTCCTGGCACGGGTGCGGGCGGTAATGCGGCGCGCGCCGGGGCGGCCTGTGCTTCAGGATGAACTGGTATCCAACGATTTGCAGGTCAGTCTGACCGGGCGGAAGGTATTTAAAGGCGGCGAAGAAGTCAAGTTAAGCAATAAAGAATTCGACCTGCTCACGGAACTGATGCGAAATCGGGGTGTGGTACTGTCACGCGATCTCATCCTCACCAAAGTCTGGGGCTACGATTACTTCGTTGATAAACGCACGGTAGACGTGCATATCCGCTGGCTGCGGGAGAAGCTCGAACAGGATGCTTCTAATCCCCGGCGCATTGTGACGGTGCGCGGCGTGGGCTACCGGTTTGAGGGATAACGGATGACCGGGCAAGAACTGCTGCTGAAGATCATGCTCGATTCAGCCTACGATGCGCTGCTTGTGCTCGATCAGGATTTTCGTGTGCTGGCGCTGAACGCTGAGGCGTCGGCTCTATTTAACTGTGCCGCGCCAGAAGGACGCACCCTGATAGACGTTACCGGGTCGCCTGAACTGGAATCCGTCGTGCGCGATACCCTCGATTATGATGAAGAATCGTTTGAGGATCAGATCGGCCTCGACCGCCGGGCGTATCGTGTGCGGGCCAGAGTCGCGCGCCAGGGGGATGAGATGCTTATCGGCCTGGCGCTGCAGGATGTCAGCGAACTGGTACGGTTGAATCGCGCGCGTCGGGAGATGATCGCCAATATCTCGCATGAGCTGCGCCATCCGATTGCCAATATCCGTTTGATTATTGACAGTCTGTTCCATGAAGACGAGAAACCCAAACGCAAACGCAGCATTTCGTCGCTCCAGGCGATTGCGCGTGAAACCGATTCGCTGCTGTGGATTATGCAGGAGATGCTTGACCTCTCAATGATTGAATCGGGGCAGGCGATTTTTCGCATGGTGGATGTCCCACTGCGGGAACTGGTCAACGAGGCGATTGAACGTATGGACGACCAGAGTGCCGCAAAAGACCTGAAATTCGTAGCGGAAGTGCAGAAGCGGGTGCAGGTGTTGTGTGATCGGGATCAAATCCGGCGCGTGCTGCTGAATCTGATACACAATGCGATCAAGTGGTCGCCGCCGAATGGCACGATCACCGTTCGGGCGGCTGCGCATAACGATGAAGTGACGATTGAAGTGCTGGACAACGGCCCCGGCGTGCCGGATGAGCAGGTTGATCGTATTTTTGAACGCTTCTATCAGGTAGATATGTCACGCTCTGGCGGTGAAGGCACCGGGCTGGGGCTGGCGATCTGCAAGCATATCGTCGAAGCGCACGGCGGACGTATCTGGGCGCAGGGTCGGAGCCATTCCAAAGGCGGGCATTTCCTGTTCACGCTGGCAAGAGCCGAAAATGAGCAAAACGAAGGATAAATATCACGTAAACGCTTTTGCAATTTTAATCAAAAATCAGCTATACTGGTGTTAGACAATACCATATGCAAACCTTCAGGGCAGGGTGAAATTCCCGATCGGCGGTAAGGCCACAGGCCAAGCCCGCGACCCGAGTCGCCAGTTCCCATTGTGCAACGACATCATCATCAGGGATTGGCGCATCCCGTCAGGGACGGTTGATCTGGTGCGAAGCCAGAGCCGACAGTAATAGTCTGGATGGAAGAAGGTAACAAACGCGATGAAACACGGGGTCTTCGTGTATATCGTGTTTGTTTGACGCACCATGCAGGGCGATTGTAAAGATAGAATCGCTCTTCTTGAGTTGCCTGACTTCCCATGCCCTGTTGTTTTGCTACCATGACAACGGGGTATTTTTATGCATATGAACGCGCTGAACAAACCACTTCGCCGCCGGCTGCTCGGCTGGTTTCCCGGACGCCGCCCCCATCCACACGCTGGCCTGAACCGGCAGCTGGTGCCGCTGGTCACGCTGCTGCTGCTGCTGGCAATCTGGCAGTTTATCACGCTGCTGGAAATCTATCCGGCGTTCATTATTCCCGCCCCCAAAGCCGTCGGCGAGAAACTGGTTAAGGTGCTGCTGGACGGTACGCTGCTGCTGCACGCCCAGACCACGCTGCTGGCGGTGCTGGCCGGTCTGGGGGTGGGGGTCGGGGTGGCGGTCGTGCTGGGATATGCGATTGCCAAAAGCCGGGCGCTGGAAGCGGCGCTGTCCTCGTTGATTGTTGCGTTTCAATCCACGCCGGTGGTGGCTTACGCGCCGCTGCTCATCATCTGGTTTGGCAGCGGGCCGACCAGTAAAATCGTCACCAGCGCCCTGATTGTCTTCTTCCCGATGCTGATGAATACCATCGTTGGGATTCGCGGCGTGCCATCCCCCCTGCGCGACCTCATGCGCTCCATGCAGGCGACACGCTGGCAGACCTTCAGCAAGCTGGAACTGCCGGCGGCGATGCCGGTCCTGATCGGCGGGCTGAAGATCAGCGCCACGCTGGCAGTGATCGGCGCGGTGGTGGGGGAGTTCGTCAGTGCCAATGCCGGGCTGGGGTTTCTCATCAATCTGGCACGCAGCCAGTACGACACGCCGCTGGTGATTGTCGCGGTGCTGACGCTGACGGTGCTGGCGCGGCTGATGTACGGCGCGGTGTCGCTGCTGGAACGCCGCGCGCTGGCATGGCAGGCGCGAGCGCGGCGGGACGAGGACATTTAACCGGGAAGCACAGAGGCGCGCAGGATGGCGTGAGATGATTATCCGTGCCGCCTTACAGGGTGTTTTGCTTCGCTTTCAACACAGGAGTTTAAGGGAATGATACGTAAGGTTCTCGTGATTGCGGTTCTACTGCTGGTGATGGTTCCGGCTGCCGCGCAGGAAATGGCTGACCAGACATTTTTCCTGACGTTTGTGCCGAACATTCAATTTTCGCCGGTGTATGTGGCGCTGGAAAAGGGCTACTTTGCCGACGCCGGTATCAACGTCACGATTGAACACGGCGATGAAAACGTCGGTGTGGATCTGATTGCAGCGGGGGAACGGCAGTTTGGCCTGATCAGCGGCGAAGAAGTGATAAAGGCGCGCGCGAATGGCCGCCCGGTAGTGTTTGTGTATGAGTGGTTCCAGAAATATGCTGTCGGTATTGTCGCGCCAGAAGGTGTCGAGTCCGTGAAGGATATGGCCGGGTGGAAGATCGGCGTGCCGGGACGCTTTGGCGCGAGTTACAACGGCCTCATTGCGCTGCTGGCTGCGAACGGTATGACGGAAAGTGACATCGCGCTGGAACCGATTGGTTTTAACGCCCCGGATGTGTTCTGTGTGGGCGGCGTACAGGCGTCGGTCATCTATATCAACAATGAACCGCTGCAAATACAGCAGCGGATTGATGCCGGTAACTGCAACGGTGTCAGCGCGATTACCGTATTCCCGGTATCCGAGGCGGCTGATCTGGTATCCAATGGCCTGGTCACAAATGAGGCCACGATTGCGAACCAGCCCGATCTGGTGCGCCGGGTGGTGGAAGCCTTCGATAAGGGACTGCGGGATACGATCAATAACCCGGCGGAAGCCTACCTGTTGAGCGCGAAGTATGTTGAGAATCTGCCGCTGGATGATGATTTCGAGGCAGCCCTGATTGCGCTGTCCGAGCAGCAGGCCGAGGCGCTGACCCGCGAGCCAACCCGCGTGGATGTGGCCGAAAGCCGCGCGACCATGCTTGCCAGCCTGTCGGAAGGGTTTGATGCCAGTATGCTGTTGCAGTTCCATATTCTGCTGAACACGATTGAACTGTGGGATGCCGACGAGCTGGGCGTAACCACACCGGAGTCATGGGCAGTAACGCAGGACATACTGACCACGATGGGTTTTCTGACGGCGCCGATTGATCTGGCTGCCGCGTTCACGAATGAGTTTGTGCCTGCCGCCGGTGAGTAAGTGGCAGGATGCGGCGATCTCGCTGCCCGGAATGAAGGATAAATGTATCAGGGGCGAACCGCTGGTTCGTCCCTGAAGAATGTGCTGTAACCATGTCCGTTCGAATAACCGTTCGTGAAGTCACGGCTGCCTATACGACGCCGGAAGGCCGGGCGCTGCCCGCGCTGGGGCCGGTAACGTTCAGTCTGCAAGCCGGTTCGTTTGTCTGTCTGATCGGGCCAAGCGGCTGCGGCAAAAGCACGCTGATCCGGCTGCTGGCCGGGTTGCAGCGTCCAACACACGGACAGGTGCTGCTGGACAACACCCCTGTCATTGCGCCGTCACGCCGGGTGGGGCTGATGTTCCAGGATGCGAACCTGATGCCCTGGCGCACGGTGCTGGACAATATCGCGCTGCCGCTGGAACTGGCCGGCGCAGCGAAAGCCGAACGCCAGGAGGCCGCTCGCGCCCTGCTGCCGTCGTTAGGGCTGGCGGACTTTGCGCAGGCGTATCCCGCCGAACTGTCCGGTGGAATGGCGCAGCGCGTGGCGCTGGGGCGTGTGCTGGTGCAGCAGCCGGAACTGCTGCTGCTGGATGAGCCATTTGGCGCGCTGGATGCCCTGACACGCGAGCAGATCAGCCTGGACTTAATGGCGCTGTGGGCGCAGACGCGCCAGACGGTGGTGATGGTGACCCACAATATTCATGAGGCGGTGCTGCTGGCCGACCGGATTCTGGTATTCAGCCAGCGGCCAGGACGTATTGCCGCCGATATAACCGTATCGCTGCCACATCCGCGCCATCTGGAAGACACCTATCACGAGGCGTTTGGCGAGATCGCCAGCCGCGTGCGGGCCGCGATTAACCAGACATAACCGCTTCGGGCACTTTGAGTGTCAGGCCGAAGGTGCTGCCCTGACCGGGACGGCTGCGAACATAAACGCTGCCGTTATGCGCTTCGGCCACCGACTTTACAATCGCCAGACCTAAGCCCGTGCCGCGAACCTTCTCGGTGCCCGAGACACGGTAAAATCGCTGGAACAGTCGTGACTGGGCTTCCGCCGGGATACCATCACCGTTGTCCACGACTTCGACATGCACAAACGGCGCGGTGAAGAAGGCCCGCGCGGTAATCGTGTCTCCGGGCTGGGTGTATTTGGCGGCATTGTCCAGATAATTGATCAGCGCGCGTCTTAACCAGCGTTCATCACCCTCAATGCGTGGCAAATCCCCCTGAATCTCTACCGCGCACGACAGGTTTTTATCGGCATACAGCGGGCGGACATCGGCGCAGGCTTCTTTCAGCAGCAGCGCGACATCCAGATCGTCCATTGTCATGCCATACCCGCTCTCGATCTGTTCCAGATTCAGGATGTCGTTGATGAGGTCTTGCAGCCGGTTGACACCGCGAATGGCGATGTCAATAATTTCCAGTGCGCTGGTGTCAGCTTTAAAGAAGCTGTCCAGCATGTGGAGCGAACTGAGCGCCACACTCAGCGGGTTGCGCATATCGTGGGCCGCCGCCTGGATAAACTCGGCCCGCTGCTGCTCGGCTTTCCGCAGGTGGCTGATGTCCTGCACGATAATCACCCAGCCATCGGTTTTCTGATCCTGATCCACCTGACTGTGCATGTAAATCGGCGACACAAAAAACGACAGCGTGCGGCCATTTTCCAGCGTTACTTCAAACGACTTGTTGGCTTCCTCGCGGGAGGACAGCGCGAACAGCAGCGACTCACACACCCGCGCATGAATTGGCGCTTCGCGCAGCGGCGTGCCGATCAACTGATGGGCTTCGATGTTAAAAATCGCCGCCGCCGCGTGGTTGATCAGACTGATGTGCCCGTTCTGATCGGTGGCGATCATGCCGTCAGCCGTCGACTCAAACACCGCTGTCAGCCGTTTTTCCTGCTCTACACTGCTTTCGTACAGCCGCGCGTTATCCAGCGCCACACCGACCGTATCGGCCACCGCTTTCAACAGCGCCACGATCTCGGTATCGAAGGCATTGGGGCGCTGGCTCATGATGCTCAGAATACCGATGATGCTGCCGCGTGCGTGCATGGGTGCCATTGCAATTGAGCGGAAATTCTCCTCCATGAAACGTGGTACGGCCAGTTCTTCCGTACCATTCATGTTGTTGTCCAGCACCACCTCGTCCGAATCAATGACCCTGCCGGACATACCCTTGCCCAGCGGAATCCGCATCGGCGGGCTGACAAAATCATGAGTCCAGCCCTGCTGTGCGCGCAGTACCACTTCCCCGGCCTTGCGGTCAATCAGACTGATGCCGCCGGCATCGGCGCCGACGACGTTCAGCACCGCGCGCAGCGCCGTTTTTAACGTGCGGTCGAGGTCAAGCGACTGGCTGACGGTGGCGGCGACGGTGTTGATGGCCGCCAGTTGGTCAATACGACGTTTTACTTCCTCCGTCAGGAGGCGATTTTGAAGGAGCAGACTTTCAAGATCCTGCACAGGGTTGCCCTTTGAGTATTTGCTGTGGCGATAACCAGATTGATCACAATGATTTAACTCTAACGTGCAAGCCAGCAGAAAAAAAGGGGAAAATGCTCTCATTTATGGGGTGGGTGGCAGGTGGTTTTCGCTGCTCAGGTGCCAATGCGTTATGATCTGAGCTGTTCGGATTCGAGCCGCCCTGTGTGGCGCTCGACCATTGGGGATATGAGGTTGGATCATGACTCTAGATGTAAGCGCCCTTCGCGCCCAGTTCCCGGCTCTCAACCAGACCGCCGCGCCGGTATTTTTCGATAACCCTGCCGGGACGCAGGTGCCGGAACGGGTGATTGATGCGGTGAGCACCTATTACCGGACGATGAATGCCAATTCGGGGGGCGCGTTTGCGACCAGCCAGCGCAGCGATGCGATGGTAGTGACCGTGCGTGAGCGGATGGCGGATTTTCTGAATGCCCCCGGCGCGAATGAAATCGTACTGGGGCCAAACATGACCACGCTGAATTTTGCTCTCAGCCGCGCGCTGGCGAAAACGCTGAAACCCGGCGACGAGATCGTGCTGACGCGCATGGATCATGATGCCAACGTTGCTCCCTGGCTGCGGATTGCCGAAGATTACGGTCTGGTCGTGCACTGGACGGATATTCGCACGGGCGACTGCACGCTGGATATGGACAGCCTGGAAGCGGCGCTGACCGACCGCACGAGAATTGTAGCGACCGTTCATGCTTCCAATGCAGTGGGTACGATTAACCCGGTGGCGCAGATCGCACAGATGGCCCATGCCGCCGGGGCGCTGTACGTGGTGGACGCGGTGCAGAGCGCGCCGCACGTCCCGATTGATGTGCAGGCGATAGGCTGCGATTTCCTGCTGTGTTCGGCCTATAAGTTCTTCGGGCCGCACATTGGCATCCTGTGGGGACGGTACGATCTGCTGGCGGCGCTGCCGGCCTACAAAGTGCGCCCATCGAAGGATAAACCGCCGTATCGCTGGGAAACCGGCACCCCCAGTTTTGAAACCATTGCCGGGGTAGGGGCGGCGGTAGATTATCTGGAGTCCATCGGGCAGGCATATGGCGCGGATTATGCGGCGGAGTTCCCCGGTTTCACCGGGCGGCGGCTGACGCTTAAAACGGCGATGGCCGCGCTGCGGGATTACGAGCGCGGTCTTGTGGCGCGCCTGATTGAATCGCTGTCCCGCGTGCCCGGCGTGCGCATCGCAGGCATTACCGATCCGGCGCGCTATGCCGAGCGCGTGCCGACGGTGGTATTTACGAAAGATGGCTGGACGCCGTTAGCGGTGGCCGAGGCGCTGGCGCAGCAGCATATTTACGTCTGGGATGGCAACTACTACGCGCAGGAAATCATGGAACGCCTGGGGCAGGGCGAACATGGCATGGTGCGGGTCGGGCTGGCTCATTACAACACAGTGGCAGAAGTTGAACAACTGGAAGCCGCCCTGCGAACCATCTAACAGATTAACACGTGTCGAGAAGGCCGATTCTAATTACAACCAAATTGAAAACATTGGTTGTAGGGGCGCACGGCCGTGCGCCCCTACGGAAGAACATCCGACGGAATTCATCTGTTTGTACTTAGCTGATGATCTCTTTGGAGATGGCGGCGGCTAACTGCGCCGAGACGAGTTCCAGCATCAACACATTTTCCTGGCTGATCGAGCCGGGTTGCTCGCGGCAGGCGACCAGCACACCATAACGGCTGCCGCCGAGAATGACCGGCACACAGGCCGCCGCGCCCAGGCGGTTCTTGACAACAAACAGATGATTGGGCGCATCGGTCGGGCCGGCGATCCGGCTCTGGCCGTTCTGGGCAACCCAGCCCATCAGATCATCATCGTCCGCCTGTTTGGGGGCGACCGCTTGCAGCGGCGCGGGGCCGTCCTGGGCACGCAGCGCCAGGCGTAAAGGGTCGGCGCTCTCCAGGCGGTAAAAGGCGACATAGGCATAACCGAGGTCTTTGCAGGCGGCGACGGCAGCCTGCTGTTTACCCAGTTCACCGGCTGCCTTTCGCAGTTCCTTGGCGAACTGCCGCACCGCCGGCAGGCTGTCCGCTCGCAGGGTTTCCAACTGCCGGTCGGACATCAGCCGGGTGATGCGCCGGATAAGGTCGTCATTCTCAAAAGGTTCAGTGCTGATTTCGTCAGCCTGCCCCGGCAGGCCAAAATCGGCTTCTTCATCCACCAGTACGATAAACAGGCGAGGATAAGTCTGGCGCAGTTCGGCGATAAACTCAAACGTATGTCCGATTTTGTTGTCCACCACCAGCACGTCAACATGCTGGTTCCGGTCGGCCAGCATCGCCAGCGCATCCCCCAGGTCAGATACCAGTTGCAGTTGGAAATCCGGGTACGCTGACAGATTTTTGTAAAAGCGGCTGGCATCCTCGCGCTGAACCACAACCAGAACATCCGTAGGAGTCATCACCTCAGTTTTCCTCTCTCAGCCCTCGCTTATGGGCACTCGGCTGCGGCCAGCGCCAGCAGTATTAACTGCCGCAGCCCGGCGGCGACGGGTGGTGTTTCAATAAATTCATCCATCCGGTGGGCGTTGCTGCCACGTGTGATGCCGATGGTGACCGCAGGATAACCGGCAGCCAGCGGCACGTTGGCATCGGTGCTGCCGCTTTCCAGCACACCCTGAATACCCACCTGCGCCAGCGCCGCCAGCGCACCCTGCACCAGCGGGTGTTCGATAGCGATCACTCCCGCCGGACGGTCACCAACCACTTCAATCGAAAAACGCAGATCAGGTCGTGCCAGCAGTTCCACCTGCGCGCGTACTTCCTGTTCGAGCTGTGCCAGCCCGGAGGGGTCTTCCGAGCGTAAATCCAGCCATAAACCGGCCTGGGTCGCAATCGTATTGATAGACTGCCCCCCTTCGATAACGCCGATATTGTAAGTCGTGCGGGGGACTTGTACAGGGCGAATCGCAATAATACGCGCGCCAAGTTCCACAATGCCATGTACGGCGCTGGCGCGGCCAAAGTTCAGCCAGCTATGGCCGCCGGCTGCCGTCGCCGTGATATGCAGCCGGCGCACGGCAATACCGGCCCGGTAAACGTGACCGAGCGCCATGCCTTCGATGTTAATGACCTGCTGTATCCGGCTGCGCAGCCGTTTAAAAGCGGCTTTCATACCACCCAGATCGCCCATGCCTTCTTCGCGGGTGGTGGCTACAAACCAGATGTCACAGCCTGGAACGATATGCTGCCGCCGCAGATAGGTTGCCAGACCTAATACACCGGCCACGCCAATGCTGTTATCTCCCAGACCAGGGCCGTGAACAAAATCCCCTTCGCGCCGAATCTGTAAATCGGCATCTGCCGGAAAGACGGTATCGGTATGGGCGGCCACCAGCAGGCCAGGGAGGTGGCGGTTTTTTCCCGGAAGCAGACCGTAGACGTTATAAAATTCGTCCATTTCCACCTGCACCAGCCGCTGCGCCATGAATTGTGAAGCCACATAATCAGCACGCTGAATTTCGTGAAAGGTTGGGGCAGGTATCTGCTGCATGGCTATGGCTTGTTCGATCACCTCCTGTGCCAGCGTGTTGAGCGAACGCCAGTCCAGCGTTTGATCGAACTGTGTAACCAGATGTTTCATGTTTAGTCCAATGAATAACAATTTTCGTCACGCTCCAGAATTATGCCACACAACCCCACCAATTGACCACCAAACTGCACAAAAGGGTTTCGTGCCCCGCAAAAGCTGGTTATAATGCTTCTACCCTGATGCTTGTGCCAAACCCTTGGAGGTCCCGCTATGGAGGCGGCTACGATTCTGTTTGTCGGGCGCGTCCAGGTTACACAACCGGCGACCAGCGCTCTTGAGAAGCGGTATCGCGTTCTGGTCGCTGCCAGCGGGAAACGCGCGTTGGCGCTGGCGC
>JARKOK010000490.1 GCA_029975765.1 Aggregatilineales bacterium | reverse complement strand
CTGAGAATACCATAAATCCCGCAACCATCTTACCGGTTGCGGGTTTTTATTCCTGATGAAACTATTTAACCGTCACCCCAAACAGAAAGACCTGACCCGGCTCGACGATGCCGAACTGGTTGAACTGGCGAAAGACAACCAGGAAGCTTTTGGCGTGCTCTATGAACGCTACGTCGAGAAAATCTACAAATACATCTACTACCGCACCGGCAACCACCAGGATGCGGAAGATTTGACTGCCGGGGTGTTTTACCGGGCGATGGCGCATATTGAAAATTACACCGAGCGCGGTGTGCCGTTCCAGGCGTGGCTGTACCGTATCGCGCATAATCTCGTCGCCAACTGGCACCGTGACCGCAGCCGCCGCAAAATCATCCCGCTGGAGGAATTTGTGTCGTCGGGGCTGCACTTCGACGCGCCGGACTCCCATACGGAAGATCAGGAGGAACGGGAACAGCTCCTGCGCGCCATCACAAATTTACCGGAAGAACGCCAGCAGCTTTTAATGCTGAAGTTTGTCTCGCACCTGTCGAACGCGGAAATCGGTGACATTCTCGACCGCACGGAAGGGGCCATTAAGTCGCTTTATCACCGCACGCTGCTGGCGCTGCGGGACGACATCGAGATGCAGCAGTCCGGGCGTGCTGCCGACGCGCCGGAACGCCGAAAATCAGTGAAAGGTTAGGGGATGGCTACCGAATATCATCTGGATAATTTGTTCGCCGCTGTGACGGATGCGCTGTTGGCCGACCCCAACGCCGATCTGGACACCATCATCGCCCAGTACGCTGTGCCGCGCGCCAACGTGGACAGCCTGCTCGGAGTCATCCGCCGCCTGCATCTGACGCTGGTCGGGGCGCAGCCATCCCGCCGTTTCGTGCGCCGTTTGAAAAATGACCTGATGGGTGACGCGCAGCGCGGCGTGATGACGCGCATTCGCTACCTGCCCGCGCGGGTGCAGATTGCCGCCGGGATCGCGCTGGTGGCCGGGTTCATGCTGCTCACCCGCCGGCATCTGCTGGATGACGTTAAACACGATAAAAAAGAAGCACCGGCTGTTTAAGCCATCAAGAAAAACATACCAGATGCGCTGCTTCCCCTGAGGCAGCGCAGTTCGATTATAAGGAGAAGCTACGATGATGCGCCGCGCTCAAATAAAAGGTTGGGGCAAGTATCTGCCGGAAAAGATTGTAACCAATCATGATCTGGCCCGGTTCGTGGATACCAGTGACGAATGGATTACCGAGCGCACCGGCATCAAGGAACGCCGCCAGCGCGGTGAAGGGGAAACCACCACCAGCATGGCTGTCGCCGCCGCCCACGACGCGCTGGCCGTCGCCGGCATCACCCCCGCTGATCTGAACCTGATTATCGTGGCGAACTCCTCGCCGGATTACCTGCTGCCCTCTCCGGCCAATTTTATCCAGCACGCGCTGGGGGCTACCTGCCCGGCATTTACCATCGCCGCCGGCTGTTCCGGTTGGGTCTACGGCCTGACAACGGCGCACCAGTTCATCCAGACCGGCGCGTATACGAATGTGCTGGTGATCGGTGTCGAGATTATTTCCTACGCGCTGGACTACACCGACCGCACGACCTGCGTGTTATTTGGTGACGCGGCGGCGGCGGTGGTCTTACAGCCCGCGACCGATGGCAGCGGCGTGCTGACCTTCGAGTTGGGTTCGGATGGCAGCCAGGCGCATAACCTGTGGGTGCCGGGCGGCGGCACGGTCAACCCCGTATCACAGTCGGTCGTAGACAACCGCGAGCATTACATCCGCATGAACGGGCAGGAAGTGGCGCGTTTCGCCATGCGAAAGCTGCTGTCGTGCCTGCAAAACATCACCGCGCAGGCCGGCATGACCCCCGCCGATCTGGATTTGATCATTCCGCATCAGGCCAACCTGCGGATTATTGAGATGGCCGCGCGCCATCTTGATCTGCCGATGGACAAGTTTTTTGTAAATGTCCATAAATACGCCAACACCTCGGCGGCTTCGATACCGCTGGCGCTGGTCGAAGCGATTGAGCAGGGACGCATCAAACCGGGTGACACCATTGGTATGGTGGCCTTCGGATCGGGGCTGTCGTGGGCTGGCGCGGTTATGCAGGTGGGCGTGCGCGAACCCACTCTGGCCTCGGTCAACGGCAACGGTCACGCGAAAGTTACCATTTAAAATCGCTGATCGCTGCACTGGCAGGTTACAATCAGGGCGTGACGCTTGACGATCACGCCCTGTTTACTGTCTCTCACTGTGGACGGCCAACCATGTCCATCCTCGCCATAGACTTTGGCGGCACCCGCACCCGCGCGGCCTGGTTCTCATCCGATTTACGCCTGCTGGCGCGGGCCGAAACCGCTACGCTGGCGCACGAAGCGCAGGAAGCGGTCATCACCCGTGTGCTTGCCACCGCGCGGCAGGTCGTGCCAGCCGGCCAGACACCGCGCGCGGTCGGCATCTGCGCGCCCGGCCCGCAGGCCTACACCGGGCTGATTTTACACGCGCCTACCCTCCCCGGCTGGCACAAGGTTCCGTTGGCGCAGCGGGTGAGCGCAGCATTCAACGCGCCGGCGTACATGGAAAATGATGCGAATCTGGCGGCGCTGGCGGAATATCATCAGGGCGCGGCGCGGGGCGCAAACCCGGCGGTGTATCTTACGGTCAGCACCGGCATCGGCGGCGGCGCGATCATCAATGGTGAGCTGTTTACCGGCTGGCGTGGGCTGGCGATTGAACCCGGCCACCTGAAATTCCCCCTGCCCGACGGCCAGATTGTGAGCCTGGAGGCGCTGGCCTCCGGGACGGCCATTGGCCGCGCCGCCCGCGACCGGCTGGCGGGCACCGGTGTGCCATCGGCGCTGCGGTCGCTGCCGGCGGTGGATGGTAAAGCGGTTGGAGAAGCCGCGCAGCGCGGGGATGCGCTGGCGCTGGAAGTCATACACGAGGCCGGTCGCTGGCTGGGATTGGGACTGGTCAGCGTGATCCACCTGTTTAACCCGCAGGTGATCGTGATTGGCGGCAGCGTGGCGCTGCTGGGCGATCTCATTTTCAATCCAGCGCGGCAGGTCATCGCGGACTATGTGACCGACCCCGCCTTCAACGATCCATCGCTGCTGCGGGTGGCGCAGCTTGGTGATGATGTATGTCTCATCGGCGCGGCCCTGTACGCAGAGGGCAAGACGCCATCCTGACATTTGTTTATCCACTGTAAGCCTGATACTGTAGAAAAATGATGATTCAACCATCGGTACTCATTCCGCCGTATGGCGGCCAGTTAATCAACCTGCTCGTCCCGCCCGATGCGCTCGAAGCACGCCGGGCATATGCCAGCCAGCTTCCCACGCTCCGGCTCTCGCAGCGCGCACTGTGCGATCTGGAACTGCTGGCGACCGGCGGCTTTTCGCCGCTTGACCGATTCATGAATCAGGCGGATTACACACGCGTGGTCGAGGAAATGCGGCTGGCCGACGGCACACTGTTTCCAATTCCGGTGACGCTGCCGGTTGAACTCAGTCCGGCCATCCGGCCTGACCGGGACATCGCCCTGTGTGATGACCAGCACAACCGGCTGGCGATCATGACGATTGAGGAAATCTACCCCTGGCAGCGCGAGAAGATGGCACGCGCCGTTTTTGGCACGCTGGACGACCGGCATCCCCTGGTCGCGGAGATGGCACAGTGGGGGCCATATAACCTGTCCGGCCGGCTGGAAGTGCTGGCGCTGCCGCAGCATTACGATTTCCGCGACCTGCGGCTGACTCCCGCCCAGACGCGCGAGCGGCTGGAACACACGCCGTACACCAACATCATCGCCTTTCAGACGCGCAACCCACTGCATCGCGTTCACGAAGAACTGACGAAGCGAGCGATGGCGGAAGCCGATGGCGCGCTGCTGCTGCATCCCAGCGTGGGCATGACCAGACCGGGCGACGTTGATCACTACACCCGCGTTCGCACGTACCGGGCGCTGGTACAGAACCATTACCCACCGGAGCGCGTCGTACTGGCGCTGCTGCCGCTGGCGATGCGGCTGGCCGGCCCGCGCGAAGCCATCTGGCACGCTGTCATCCGGCGCAACTACGGCGCAAATCACTTGATTGTCGGGCGCGACCATGCCAGCCCCGGCAGCGATTCGACCGGCAGGCCGTTTTACGGCCCTTACGATGCCCATGAGTGGGTGCAGCAGTACAGCGCCGAAACCGGCGTGCGTCCGGTAGCCTTCGAGGAGCTGGTCTACCTGCCCGACGAAGATCGTTATGAACAGATTTCGCGGGTCGTGCCCGGCGTTCGTACCGCCAGCATCTCTGGCACGCAGGTGCGCGACGAGTATCTGAACCAGGGACGGCTGCTGCCTGCCTGGTTTACACACCCGGAAGTCGCGGACATCCTCGCGGACGCCTATCCGCCGCGCCACCGGCAGGGCGTGTGCATCTGGTTCACGGGTTTAAGCGGCGCCGGCAAATCCACCACCGCCGCCGTGCTGGAACTGCTGCTGCTGGAATGTGGCCGCCGGGCGACGGTGCTGGATGGTGACATCGTTCGCACGCATCTGTCGAAAGGGCTGGGGTTCAGCAAGGAAGACCGGGACACCAACATCCGGCGCATCGGCTTCGTGGCGGCGGAAATTGTTAAACACGGCGGGCTGGTCATCTGCGCGGCCATCAGCCCGTACCAGGCCACCCGCGACGAAGTGCGATCTATGGTTGGCAGCGGGCAGTTCGTGGAAGTGTTTGTGGATACCCCGCTGGATGAATGCGAACGGCGCGACATCAAAGGGCTGTACGCTCAGGCGCGGCGCGGCGAAATTCGGGGTTTCACCGGTATTGACGATCCCTATGAACCCCCGCGCAGCCCGGAAATCCGGCTGGATACCCTGACCCATTCGCCGGAGCAGAACGCACAGCGCGTGCTGCAACATCTGGTGCGCGAGGGGTTCATCCGGTCATTCGATGCAAACGGCCACCTGTAACGACAGCCAAATTGACTCAGCCGGCGGACTGGCGAATCGGCTGGCGCAGCACGGTTTTGAGTTTGTCCGGCGCGGTGCGAATGGGATCGCTCAGATAAATTTCATGGTGCTTGCCGCTGATTACCCAGCCATTCTTCTGGATGAAAGCGTGCATCTGTTCCAGCGTTGGGCCTTCGGCAGCATACGGCCCGACGTGCAAAATCTGCACCGCCAGCCCTTCATGAAAGACATCAAACCGCACCTTGTCCAGCGCCGGTAAATCCTTCTTTCTGGCGGTGGCCGCACGCGCCGCCTCAACCTGCTCCGCCGTGATGAAGTCCGGTTGCAGAATCATCATCGTCCACAGCCACTCGTCCTTCCGCTCCACGCTGAAGGTCGCCATATCCGGCACCCACCACAGACCTTCGAGCGGCATCACGCCATAATCTATCTGCTGCGCTTTTTTGACCGCGAACTTCAGCGTGTAGGCCAGCCCGTACAGGGCTTCGACGGCCTGTTTGTATTCGGCGCTGGTGTTCGGGTCGCCAGCGCCGTCAATCAGCAGAAAATGCATCGGCGGTACATCCACGACGGTGAACTGCTTCGGCGTGGGCTGGTACAGGTGTTTCAACGGTTGTTTGAGATCGAGTTTGCTCACCATATGACCCCCTTTAGCTAGGGCTTATTGTAACGCGGAATTGATGTCAGCCGGATAGGTCTATCATGCACTTTCAAGGCGCTTGAGAGTCAAGCGGCAGCCTGTACCGGTTGGTGGTGCTAACGGGCTGTCAGACAGACGCGAGCGTAATAAATGGCCTGAGAATCACAACACTCCAGGTTTGACATCACCTGCCGGTTATGTTAATCTCTGTTTAGTTTATTTGTTCCGTATTGAACAATCCCTCGGAGTCCGTCAATGGTATTACAGGATTTTGCTCCCATCGGCGCGCTGCTCATTTTAGCAGTGGCGGTGATGCTGCTGGTGGTATTTATCTCGCGGTTGTTTGGGCCGTACCGCCCCACCGTTCGCAAGCGTGTGCCTTACGAAAGCGGCATGAAGCCGTATGGTGAAGCCATCCGGCGGCTGCCCGTTAAGTTCTATCTCGTAGCGGTACTGTTCATCATCTTCGATATTGAAGTGATTTTCTTTCTGCCCTGGGCGGTCGTACTGCGTGACCTGGGGGTGTATGGTTTGATTGTAATGGGTGTGTTCCTTTTTATTCTGACGGTTGGGTTCATCTATGAGTGGAAAAAGGGAGCGCTGGAATGGGAATAATCAGTTCCAAACTGGGTAATCTGGGCGTGGTGACGACCACGCTGGACGAAGCGGTCAACTGGGGACGAACGGGCGCGATGTGGCCGCTGCTGTTCGGCCTGGCCTGCTGTGCCATCGAAATGATGAGCACGCAGGCATCCCACTATGATATGTCGCGTTTTGGCATGGAACTCAACCGCGCCAGCCCGCGCCAGAGTGATCTCATCATCATCGCCGGGCGTGTCTCCCGGAAGATGGCGCCGGTCATCCGGCAGTTGTACGATCAGATGGCTGACCCCAAATGGGTGATTGCGATGGGCGACTGCGCCTCGTGCAGCGGCGTGTACAACAACTACGCGCTGATGCAGGGGGTTGATGAGGTAATCCCGGTTGATGTTTATGTGGCCGGGTGTCCTCCACGCCCGGAACAACTGATACACGGCATTCTTACGCTGCACGAAAAAGTGCGCGGCGACCGTATCGCCGAATGGGCGCGTTAACAGCGAGGCCGCCGGGGTAAGTTCGAAACCCCGGCACAGCATATTTAAGGAACAAGCCATGAGTATACCAACCGCGCTTGATCCGGCAGTCGCGCTGCAAGCGGCGATGCCGGATGTTGCTTTACAGGTCGAGGAATTTCGCGGCGAAACGACGATCATTTTGCCGCCGGAACGAGTGGTTGAGGTAGCGAGGTTCTTTCGTGATACACCGGGGCTGATCTACAACTTCCTGTCAGACATCAGCGCCGTAGATTATTATGAGGACTATGGCGGCTACGGAAACCGTCCCGGACGCTTCGCCGTCTCGTATCACCTGCTGTCCATGCTGTACCGGCGGCGGCTGCGGCTGAAGGTCTATCTGCCGGAAGACAACCCCACCGTCGCAACCATGATAAATGTTTGGCCGGGAGCAAACTGGTTTGAACGCGAAATCTGGGACCTGATGGGCATCTCGTTCGACGGCCACCCGGACAAACGCCGCCTGATGCTGCCGGATGATTGGGACGGACACCCGCTGCGACGGGATTATCCACTGGGTTATGAGACGGTGATGTTCTCGTTCAACGCGGACGAGATCATGAAACACAAGCCTTTCGCCAGGGAGTAGGAACGGGAGCGTAGATTATGGAATCATCGGTTGGCGTAGCGGGCGTTACCAACGGCGATAAGCCGAGCAGTGTAAGCTCCTGGGAAGGCAACATTGACGAACTGCGCGGCCTCGTCACGGAGCGCGCCTTCACCGGCGAGACGATGCTGCTGAACATGGGGCCGCACCACCCCAGCACACACGGCGTGCTGCGTGTGCTGCTGGAACTGGACGGTGAAGAAATTGTAAGCTGCCTGCCGGATGTGGGTTACCTGCACACCGGCATCGAAAAGTCAATTGAATCCAAGACGTATGAAAAAGGGCTGACCCTGACCGACCGCATTGATTACCTGGCGCCAATGTCCAACAACATGGCGTTCAGCCTGGCGGTCGAAAAACTGGCCGATATTGATGTGCCGTATAAAGCACAGATTATGCGGGTCATCTGCCTGGAACTGACGCGCATCAACAGCCATCTGGTCTGGCTGGGTACGCACGCGCTTGATCTGGGCGCGATGAGCATGTTCCTGTACTGCTTCCGCGAACGGGAACATGTGCTGGAAATGTTCGAGATCATTTCCGGCCAGCGTATGATGAGCAGCTACATCCGTCCCGGCGGCGTCTGGCGGGATTTCCCGCCGGAATTTATGCCGAAGCTAAACGCCTTCCTCGACTATTTCCCGCACAAGATTGACGATTACGAGAAACTGCTGACCAACAATCCGCTGTGGCTGGAACGGACGCAGGGGGTTGGCATCCTTGAACCGGACACGGCGATGGCCTGGGGCTGCACCGGCCCCACCCTGCGCGGCAGCGGCGTGAACTGGGACATCCGTAAAGCAATGCCATACAGCAGCTACGAAGAGTTCAATTTTGATGTGCCGGTTGGCGAACATGGGGACGTGTACGACCGCTACTACTGCCGCGTGCTGGAACTGCGCGAGAGCGTCAAAATCCTCCAGCAGGCGGTGAAGAAACTGCCAGCCAAAGGGCCGTTCCGCACCGAAAATCGAAAGTTCGCTCCGCCGCCGCGCAGCGAACTGGGCCAGAGCATGGAAGCCGTGATCCATCATTTTAAGCTGTGGACGGAAGGCTTTGCCGCACCGGATAAGGAAGTGTACGCGGCGATTGAAAGCCCGCGCGGCGAACTGGGCTGTTACCTGCACGGCACGGGCGGCAACAAACCGCGCCGCGTCCACCTGCGAACGCCCTCGTTCGTTCACATTTCGGCGCTGCCGGTGATGAGCGAAGGCCATTTGATCGCCGATCTGGTTGGGATTATCGGCAGTGTAGACATCGTACTGGGCGATTGTGACCGATAGATAACTGGTATTTACCGTCGGGGCGCGAACGCTCCGACCATCAGGAATAAACACCTATGCCTCTAACCGACAAAAAACACGCGGATAAAATTCAGGCGACATTCGCCAAATACCCGGACAAACGCTCGGCGGTGATGCCCCTGCTGTACATGGCACAGGAAGAATACGGTTGGGTCAGCCCGGAAGGGATCGCGGAAGTTGCGGCACTATGCGAAATGGACCCAACCCAGGTGAGGTCTATCGCCGGGTTCTATACCATGTACTCGGAAAAACCCAAGGGCAAATACTGGCTGCAAGTGTGTACCGACCTGTGCTGCGCGCTGGGCGGCGCGGATCAGTTCTATGAAGAACTGAAGCAGGAACTGGGGGTGGAGGACGGCGGCACGACCGAGGATGGCCTGTTCACGGTAGAGCATGTGATGTGTCTGGCGGCCTGCGACAAACCGCCGATGCTGCAATGCAACTTCCATTACATGGAAAATCTGAACATGGACAGGATGCGGGCGTGGATTGCCGAAAAGCGGGCGGAAGCGGCGAAGGCCAAAAAGTAAAGAGGACTATCTGTAGGGGCGGGTTTATAAACCTGCCCCTACCAAGAATGGAAGCGGTGTAACAGCTATGCAGCATATCTTATTACGTGGACGAGACATACCGGACATCTGGAAACTGGACGTATACCGGCAGAACGGCGGTTATGAGGGTCTGCAAAAAGCCCTGAGTATGAAACCGTCCGAGGTGATTGATGTGGTGAAAGCGTCCAATCTGCGCGGGCGCGGCGGCGCGGGTTTCCCCACCGGCCTTAAGTGGAGTTTCATCCCACAGAGCGAGCCGGTGAAATACGTGGCGGTGAACGCCGACGAAAGCGAAACCGGCACGTTTAAAGACCGCGAAATCATGGAGACCAATCCGCACCAGTTGATCGAGGGCG
This sequence comes from Aggregatilineales bacterium, assembly GCA_029975765.1. GTDB lineage: Bacteria > Chloroflexota > Anaerolineae > Aggregatilineales > Phototrophicaceae > CFX2. Next base: position 1,773 of record JARKOK010000490.1, on the reverse strand, counting down.
CGCTGATCTGCGCCTGGGCGATTCAGGCGACGGCGGTGTACATTTACCTGCGCGGTGAGTTCTGGGATGTGGCGCACGCGCTGGACGAACGCATCGCAGAGGCGCGGCAGGCGGGCCTCGTGGGGGACAATATTCTGGGGTCGGGCTGGTCATGTAATGTCTATACCCACCTCGGTGCGGGCGCGTACATCTGCGGCGAGGAAAGCGCGCTGCTGAACAGCCTGGAAGGTAAACTGGGACAGCCGCGTGTGCGCCCACCCTTCCCGGCGCAAAAAGGCGGCGGTTTGTACAGCGAACCAACGGTCGTCAACAACGTCGAGACGCTGACCAACGTCCCCTGGATCATTATCAACGGTGCGGACGCTTACAAGCAGATTGGCACGGAGCGAAGCCCCGGCACAAAAATCTTCTGCGTCAGCGGGCATGTCAACAAACCTGGCAATTATGAACTGCCGCTGGGTGTGACCTTCCGGGAACTGCTGTACGATCATGCGGGCGGCGTGCCGGGTGGCAGGGCGATGAAAGCGATTCTGCCGTCGGGCGGCTCTGGCCCGATTATCGCCGTGAACGACGCGGTGCTGGATACCCGGCTGACCTACGAGGATATGGCGAAAGTGGATTCCATCCTGGGTTCGGCTTCGATCATCGTGATGGATGAAAACGTAGATATTACGTGGGTCGCGGCGAAGGTCACAAAGTTTTTCAAACACGAAAGCTGCGGCAAATGCACGCCCTGCCGCGAAGGCACGTACTGGCTGGATAAAGTGCTTGATCGTATTATGGCAAACGAGGCGCAGCCGGGTGACATTGAATTGATTGATAACGTCGCCAAAAACATGCAGGGCGTAACGTTGTGCGCACTGGGTGACTTTGCGGCCAATCCGATCATTCACACGATCAAGAATTTCCGCGAGGACTTCATGCAGCATATGAAGCCTGCGGAGGTTCCGGCCAAAGCCGACCAGCGTAAACCCACCAACGCTGGCGCGGCAGCGGCCACAACCGTGCCGGGGCCGTTGGAAGGCAAACGGGATACGGTTGCAACGGGCACGCCGGCGCGGAAGAGCTGAGATAACAGGTGCAGAGGCCCAGTTTACTGTGTCCCTACAGGACAAACCATGACCGACGAACTCATGCCGCCGGCTGACAATCAGCCCCTTACCGACAGCGAACGCCCGCCGGAGCTTGCCCCGGATGGCGAGCCAGCCGTTTACGTCATGCCGGATGAAACCGGGATTTCGTATACCGGTGGTGAAGTCCCCCCTGCCGTGAAGGTGGCAGACAATCTATCGCTGCGGGAACGGCTGCGGCGGCTGTCAGGTGGCGGCGACACGGAACGTCGGTGGAGTGATCTGAGTCGGATGATCGCGGAACAACCGGAAGCCGCCTCGAACTACGTCCTGCGCGGCGAACTGCTGCTGGAGGCGGGGGACTACGGGGCGGCAGTCGAGGATTTCCGGCGCGGGCTGGAACTGGCGGCGCAGCAGGTCGAGTCCGCCAATTGGGGGCTGGTGGCGCAGGCGCTGCAAGACCGGGCGCTGGCCGGTCTGGAACGAGCCGAACGGCGGATGAAACGAGTCGAAAGCAGCAATCTAGGGGCGGGTTTATAAACCCGCCCTACTGACGGAACTGTTCGTAATTTTAGCGGAATCCGGTACACTTTAGCCGATTTCCGGTCAGCGATGTGACGAGGCGACGAATGGCCGATACGGTAAAAATCATTATCAATGATGTCGAATATGAAGTCCCCGCCGGGATGAACCTCGTGGACGC
>JARKOK010000478.1 GCA_029975765.1 Aggregatilineales bacterium | reverse complement strand
TCGCCCTGAGGGAGAGGGGGCAGGGGGTGAGGGCACAACATGGCGTGCTGAGAAAAATCAGCTATAGTTAGTAGGAATCCAGTTAGAAGTCCGGCGGGGTGGGGCGCGTGATGCAAGACCAACAGACGATTGCGATCAAGGGCATCAAGGAAGGGCTGCTCGTCACGCTGGACGCGGGCGAGGAGTGGCAATCGCTGCTGGCCGAACTCGCCGCCCGGATTGACCGGCAGAGCGGATTCTTCGCCGGGGCGCGGCTGACGGTGGATGTGGGGGCGCGACCGGCCACCAAACATGAACTGATGTCGCTGAAGGCGATGCTGGAACGGCGCGGTCTGACGCTGTGGTCGCTGCTCAGTGACAGCCACTCGGCGCTGGAAGCGGCGCAGGCGCTTGATCTGAAAACCAGCACCGCCAACGTGATCCCTGGACGCGATACCAGCGAAGGCACGGAAACCAGCCCGCAGGAAGAAGGCACGGCGGGCGTGATGATTAAACACACGCTGCGGTCGGGGCGCGTGGTACACAGCGAGGGGCACGTCGTTGTGTTTGGCGATGTGAATCCCGGCGCGGAAATCATCGCGGCGGGCGATGTGATCGTGTGGGGGCGGCTGCGCGGGACGGTTCATGCCGGAGCAAATGGCGATGAAAGTGCGGTGGTGTGCGCGCTGGATATGACGCCGACGCAGCTTCGTATCGCCGGGCATATCGTGATTTCGCCGGCGGACAAACGCCGCAAGCCGAGGCCGGAAGTGGCGCTGGTGCGCGACGGGCAGATCGTCGCCGAGGCATGGCCGGCGTAGCGCAGCGGGAAAGAAAGAGAAAGGCGCAACGCAAAGGCGCAGAGAAAAGGGAAAAGATATAAGCGTACTGGTTGCCGTTTTCCCGATTTCAGGACATACTTCAATTATCTTTTCTCCAACAAAGTTATAAACCGATGGCGCGTGTTTTCATCTCATATCGTCGCAAAGACAGCGCGACGCTGGCGACCTTGCTGGCAAAAGAACTGGAACGCCAGCGGATGCGCGTGTTTGTGGATACACGCAGCATAGATGGGGGCGGGCCGTTCCCAGACCGGCTGCGGCGGGCCATCGCTGAATGTGAGGTGTTCGTCTGTCTGCTGGGCGCAACCACACTCGAATCACGCTGGGTGCGCGAGGAAATAGCCTACGCGCATCAGTTGAACAAAGTGATGCTTCCCGTATTTCAGGAGAAATACGTCCCGCCCGACCCGATTCCTGATGAACACGTTTACGCGCTGCTGCAATCCGATGGCGTGAAAATTCTGGATGTGCAGAATGTATATGTTGACCAGGCGATTGCCGATCTTCGTAAAATGATACGGGGCAGCGTTCGCCGGCGGCTGCCGCGTGTGGCGTATATCGCAGCGGCCTTGCTGGTCATTATGGCGGGGGTGATCAGCCTTGCGCTGGCGGCCAGCCAGCCGCCGGTTTCCACGAATACCCCCTCGGCCAGTGTGACGACGGCTGGGCCTGCGGCTGCTGATAACCCAACGGCGACCACTGCGCCGCCGCTAACGCCAACCGAACGACCAACACTAACCCACACCCCAACCACGCCGCCGACACTTTCGCCGGAACAGCTTGCGCTGACGCCCGTCGCCCGCAACGCCGACTGGACGCCCTACGAACGCGACTTCAGCGGCGTGACGATGATGCTGGTGCCGGCGGGCTGTTTTATGATGGGCAGCGAGGATGGTGACAGCAATGAACAGCCCATACACGAACAGTGTTTTGAGCAGCCGTTCTGGATAGACAAATTTGAAGTGACCAACGCGCAGTTTGCATTATTTAACGGAATCGCTGCTCATAACGGAAATCTGACCGGTGATGGACTTCCACGCGAAATGGTTAACTGGTTTGAGACACAAAGTTTCTGTGAACAGCGAGGTGGACGTTTGCCGACTGAACGAGAATGGGAATATGCGGCACGTGGACCAGATAATCTGGCCTATCCTTGGGGAGAAGTTTTTGCAGCAGAGAATACTGTTTACGCGGATAATTCTAATAGACATACATTCATTGTGGGTAGTCGTTCATCTGGTGCTTCATGGGTTGGCACACAGGATTTGAGTGGGAATGTATGGGAATGGACGAATTCTCTATATAAGAATTACCCTTATATTGCGACCGATGGCCGAGAGCAAAACACTGAAAGTGTCATAGATATTCAACGAGTTTTACGGGGTGGCTCGTTTGATAATACACCATTGTTCCTTCGTACTATGTCACGTTTTAGACGTGATCCTTACTTTGTGGCTGAAAGTATCGGTTTTCGCTGCGCCCGGGATTTTTGAGCGCGGTGGAGTTGCGGCTATGCCAGCCCTGCGCGCCGCCAGCGGTTTGAACCGCTGGCTTCCATGTCATCACGTCCACTAAAGTGGACAAATGACAGGCAGGGTTAGCGGCCCGCTTATACTGTTAACAAAAATAAAGAGGATATGCTCGTAGGGGCGACCACGCAGGGTCGCCCCAGGGGGCAGGCACACAGGCCTGCCCCTACAGTGTCCGAATTAAAAAGGTTAAGGCTATTAGCAGACATGGCACGATGGCCGCCAGACACTTGAGTGTCTGGCAGGGCAGATGTCCGCGTCTAATATCCCCATTAGTACGAATGGCTGACGCCGCCTCATGCGCGGTTTGCAAAACGTGATATACTTCGTTGCATTACGAACGTCTACATCTAGAAAGTGGGGCAGCTTTGGCCGCGAAAGTCGTCACGATTACGTCGGGGAAAGGTGGTGTGGGGAAAACCACCGCGACCGCCAATCTGGGGGTGGCTCTGGCACGTCTGGGTAAAAAGGTCGTTTTGCTGGATGCCGACGTGGGTTTGCGGAATCTCGACATCGTGATGGGGCTGGAAAACCGGATCGTGTACGATCTGGTGGATGTGATCGAAGGGCGCTGCCAGCTCCGGCAGGCCATGATTAAACACAAACAGTTTCCCGATTTATTCCTGATCCCTGCCGCGCAGACCCGCGACAAAACCGCCGTCAGCCCCGCCGATATGATTCAGATCACCGACCGGCTGCGGCCTGAGTTTGATTTCATTCTGATCGATTCACCCGCCGGCATCGAGCGGGGCTTTCGCAACGCCGTCGCGCCTGCCGATGAGGTGCTGATTGTAACCAACCCGGAGGTGTCCGCCGTGCGCGACGCCGACCGTATCATCGGCCTGCTGGAAGCGAATAACAAAGGGCCGGCCAAGCTGGTGCTGAACCGTGTCAACCCGGACATGGTAAAACGCGGCGAGATGATGTCCGCCGATGATGTCACCGACATTCTGGCGATCAAGCTGATCGGTATCGTGCCGGAAGATGAACACGTGATTCCGGCCTCGAACAGCGGCGTGCCAGTCACGCTGAACGAAAATTCCCGCGCCGGGCAGGCGTTCCGCAATATCGCGCGGCGGCTGACCGGTGAGAACGTTCCATTTATGACGCTGCAAGAATCAGGCGGATTTTTCCAGCGACTTGCCCGGCTGTTCAGCGGCCAGGGCGAGTAGAAAAGGGGACTGTCCATGTCAGGGTTTTTCGACCGAATGCTTGGGCGCTCCTCCGCG
>JARKOK010000435.1 GCA_029975765.1 Aggregatilineales bacterium | reverse complement strand
CGTCAGCAGGCTCAGTACCAGGATGAAACGACGCATACGGACTCCTTTGATCTGGGGCATAGTAATAATTCATTTTGTGGACTCAATCGTTCAGTTTAACACGAGAAACAAAAACGCGCAGGCCAATTTTCTGCGCGTTTTGAAAACGTCAGCCAGCCGGCGGTGAAACGTTATTTAACCGGCACTGATCCCCCTCGTCCTGACGTTGATTTAAATATCGTCATGCACCACCCGCCGCCGGTAAACCCGCCGCCGGTACAGCACGGGCGTGCCGGTCGCGCGGGTCAGCACCACCTGCATGATGATGCCCACCACGAACAGCAGCACCGTCCACAGTAGCGGCAGCGCCAGCGCCATGCCGATCAGCAGCGCGCCGATGGCCGCCGAGACGATCACCAGAAACTGGAACGACAGCGCCAGCAGCAGCAGGCCGCCGATCACCGCGCCGATAATCAGCGCCAGCGTAGGCACGGGCGCCGCCGCCAGCGCCAGCCACAACTGAGCCGTCAGCACCGCGCCCACGTAAGCGCCCACCAGGAAGATCGCCACGTATTGCAGCGCCACCGCCAGCACCGCCCCCAGCAGGCCGCCGGCTACCAGCGCGATCAGGGTCAGCACTTCGTTGCCGGAGGGCACGAGCGACATACCGATGCCCGCGCCGATGACAAAACCCGCCAGCCCGATGATGTAATCCGCCAGCCGCCAGCCCAGCAGGAGCAGCAACGCCCCAACGACGACATACAGCACGCGCAGCGTGGACGGCGCGATACCGGCCTGCGTGAACGGATTGTAAAACTGGATGATCATCTGATCGCCAGTGGTTTCGACCACCGTACACGCCGCCGCCAGCAGCCCGACGGCCAGCACCGGCAGCCGGGTTCGTAACTGTTTCCAGACCATAACCCACCTCTGACACTCTTCCTCAGCCAAGCATGATTAAAACATGCGGGTATCGGAATCACGCAAGAGGCGGGTGGGCGGCATCAGCCGCCGGCCTGTGCCAGTTCGGCCTCGATGATCTCGACAAACACTTCAAACGGCTGCGCGCCGACGACCCGCCGCCCATTGATGAAAAACGTCGGCGTGCCGGACAGTCCGACAGCCTGCGCATCGGCCAGGTCTTTTTGCAGTTCTTCGAGGTGTGTCTGGTTATCAACACAGGCATCAAAGACGGCGGTATCCAGTTCCAACTGCTGCGCGTAAGCGGTCAGATTCTCGCGGGAGAGGCTGCGCTGGTTGGCAAACAGCAGGTCGTGATACTCCCAGAATTTGCCCTGATCGTCGGCGCATTCCGCCGCCAGCGCCGCCCAACCGGAGGTTGGCCCCAGAATGGGCGCGTCGCGGAAGACGAACCGCACGCGGTCGCCGTAGGCTTCGATCAGGCGCGGCAGCGTATTGAGCGCAAAATTAGCGCAGTGCGGGCAGGAGAAATCGCTGAAAGCGATGATAACCACCGCCGCGTCCGCCGGGCCAATGGCCGGGTCATCGTCGGCGCTCACATCTGCCGGGGCGCTGTCGAGCGCGGTCTGGGTCGCCTGCTGCGCGGCCTGCTGGGTGGCCTGCGCGTACTGCTGCTCGTTCACCTGCGCCAGCAGCGTTTCGACAACGGCGACCTGCACCGTGCTGACCACCACCGGCATATCCAGCGTGGGCGCGGCGGTCGGAAGCTGTTCCAGCAGCGCCTCAACCGCGCCCGCCTGAATGGATGATGCCAGCGCGTCCACGTCCAGCGTGGGCGCGGCGGTCGGAAGCTGCGCCAGCAGCGCCTCAACCGCGCCGGCCTGAACGGTCGCGGCCAGGCCAGCGGCATCGAAGGTTGGCTGCGGCGTATACGACGCCGTGACAGTAGGAGAGGGCGACGGCGTAACGCTGGGCAGCGGGGTACTGGTTGGCTGCGCGGTCAGCGTGCCGAAAATGTTCGCGGCGATGCTGCCGGCTATCGCGGTGGTATCCAGCGTGGGCGCGGGCGTGATCGTGGGCGCGGCCTGTCCCTGGCAGGCGGCCAGCAGAACCACAGCCAGCAGCGCGAAGCGGGTGCGTATGGGCATGAAGATTAACCTTTCGGGTAGTCTGAACAGGGCGCGAATTATAGCCGCTATTGGCCGCCAGCCCCACCCGCCCTAAACAGGTTTCGCCTTCAGCGACGGGCGGTTCAACCAGAAGATCAGCCCGATCAGCGCCAGCGTGAGCACCAGCCCGGCGGTGCTGACCGCCGCGTAACCGCCGGAGGCAAACAGCGGCCCCGCGCCCAGACTGCCAAAACCTGCCGCCAGAAACACCAGCGAATCGTTGACACCCTGCACCCGCGCCCGTTCTTCACCCTGCAAAGCGTCGGCCAGCAGCGACGACGCGGCCACGTAACCGAAGTTCCAGCCCAGACCCAGCAGGAACAGGGCCAGCGACAGAACGTACTGGTCGGTGGACACGGGCGCCAGCAGCGCGGCGGCGATCAGCGTGAGGGCGGCGGCGACCAGCATGGTCACCCGCCCGAAGCGGTCAATCAGATAACCCGTCACTGCCGACAGCCCGAACATGCCCAGCGTGTGCATCGAAATCACCAGCGAAATGGCTTCCCTGCCGTGATGGTGGTGATCCATATGCAGCGGGGTCATCACCATCAGCACGACCATCACCGTCTGGCTGACCAGTGCGGCGGCCACCGCCAGCTGCACCTTTGGCAGCAGCAGCAGCGCCCGCAGCGGACGAGCCGGCGCGTCGGGCGCGGTCTCACCGTTCAGGTCCTCATCGCGGCTGATCGCCCGCGCAATCGTCATCGGATCGGGACGCAGCAGCCAGATGGTCAGCAGCGCCGCCAGCCCGCACACGATCAGCGTCACCACCCAGGGACCAGTATCGGGATGCAGCCCCAGCGCCTGCATAAGCTGCCCGCTGGGCGCGACCAGCACCGGCCCGGCCACCGCGCCAATGGTGCCGGCAAAAACCAGCCGCCCGATCATGCGGGCGCGTTCCGCCTCCGGGAACAGTTCACCCGCCGCGAACCGGCTCTGTTCGCTGCTGGCACGGGCCAGCCCAAACAGCGCCGCGCTGACCATCAGCAGAGGAAACACCCCCTGAATGATGGCGATTACGCCGACCAACCCCGCCAGCGCGCCCGCCCCGTAACCCAGCGTCAGGCCGAGCCGCCGTCCGAACCGCCCCATCACGATAGCAAACGGGAAGGCCATGAGCGCCTGGGTAAACGTCAGCACCGACGACGGCAGACCGGCGACACTTTCCGTCCCGCTGAGCCGGACGGCCACAATCGCCACCAAGGTAAATACGGCAATCTGCGCCGCGCTGAACAAACTCTGGGTAACGAACAAAACGGCTAACAATCGGTTGCTGATTGACCGGGTATACATCGTTAATCGTCCCACCGGGAAATAACAATCCACCTGAAAGCTGTGTTCCATTGTACGTCAAATGTACGTCAGAATCCGCACGTA
>JARKOK010000428.1 GCA_029975765.1 Aggregatilineales bacterium | reverse complement strand
CAGGCAGTCCGGGTATGGCGCGTCGTGCCCGTCTTGACCGCGTTTTTCATCACTGCCGGCGTCAACCAGCCGTTATTTGAGGAACGACATCATGAAACGACTGATTTCCCTGCTGCTGTGCCTGCTGCTGCTGCCCGCCATCACGGCCAGAGCGCAGAAAGCCTGTACGGATGTACCCGGCTGCGATGCCACAACTGGCGTGCCGGCCTCGGTGCTGGCGGCTTATCCTGAGCCGGCTGTGCGCCCGCTGGTCGTGAACGAAACGGAACTGACCAGCCGCATTTACCGGCAGGTACGGGCCGGGATGCAGGTCTATAACGCGCCCGGCGGCACGCTGGTAACGACCACCGGCGGCTACAGCTTCGTGACGGTGGAGGCCACGCAGGGTGAATGGTCGCAGATTGGGAAGGAACAATGGGCGCTGAATACGTTCCTGAGCGAAAACGTGGTACTGTCGCGGTTTGCCGGGGTGCGCCTGCCGGACGACGGCCTGCCGTACCCGATGGCCTGGACGCTGCGCCATCTGCGAGCCGCCGCTGTGCCGGGCGGCGACGAGTCCCCCAACAATCCGTTTATGTACCGTTATACCCGCGTTACGCTGTATGCCTATGTTGAAATTGACGGCAAACGCTGGTATCAGATCGGCGGCGGCCAGTGGATACACCAGTATGACGTGGCGAAAATCACGCCAATTGAACGCCCGGCGGACGTGGACACCGATAAATGGGTGAGTGTTGACCTGTACGAACAGGTGTTGGTGGCTTACGAGGGCGAAACGCCGGTGTTCGCTACGCTGATTTCATCGGGTTTAAAGGACTGGCCGACGAACGAAGGACTGTTCCATATTTACCTGCGCTACCCCGAAACCGATATGAGCGGCGCGTTCCAGCGCCCGGACTTTTATTACTTGCAGGATGTGCCCTGGACGATGTACTTTGATGGCGACATCGCCCTGCACGGCACGTACTGGCACGATGGTTTTGGCTACCGGCAGAGTCACGGCTGCGTCAACATGAGCATCACCGATGCCAAGTGGCTGTACGACTGGTCGGCGGACGAGTTCGATTTCACCATCCCGCAGGATACCGGCGCGGCAGTCTACGTTTACAGCAGCGGCGCGTATACCGAATAACGCAAAAACCCGTCGTAGGGTATCATGGTAGGGACACGCCGCCAGCGTGTCCTTATATTTTTACTGCCACAGGGAGCAGGGGTATGCGAATTGCCATCATCGGCTTTGGGGTCGTCGGGCAGGGGTTAGCCGAAATTCTGCGCGACAAAGCCGCCGAACTGCAAGCCGAACAGGATTTTCACTGCGAGATTGTCGCCGTCGCCACGCGCAGCCGCGGGACGCTGTACCACCCGGATGGGCTGGACGCGGCGCTGCTGCTGGAGGCGATTCAGAAAGGCCATCTTGGTCATTATCCCCACGTCTACGGCCTGACGCGCAACTGGGACGCGCTGACGCTGGTACGCCAGTGTAACGCCGACGTGGTGGTGGAAGTCAGCCCGACGAATTTGCAGACCGGTCAGCCCGCGCTTGATCTGTGTTACGCGGCGTTTGACAGCGGCAAACATGTGGTGCTGGCGAATAAAGGGCCGCTGGTAGCGGCGTTTGCCGCGCTGCACGAACGTGCCCGCCGCGCCGGCCAACTGCTGCGGTATGAAGGTACGGTGATGGCCGGCACGCCGGTTATCCGGCTGGCACAGCAGGCCCTGGCCGGCTGCCGGATTATCGAGGCACGCGGCATCCTGAACGGCACGACGAATTATATTCTGACGCAGATGGGCGCGGGCATGACCTATCAGGAGGCGCTGGCACAGGCGCAAAAACTCGGCTATGCCGAAACCGACCCCAGCGCCGATGTGGACGGCTGGGACGCGGCGGCTAAACTGGCGATCCTGTCCGGCGTGCTGTACGGCCAGCCGTTTTCGCTTCAGGCGATAGATGTGCAGGGCATCACCGGCATCACCGTCCAGGACATCCACGCGGCGGCGGCGGCGGGCGAACGCTGGAAGCTGATCGCCCGGCTGACACCGCAGGGTGGCAGCGTTTATCCCACGCATATCCCGCTGACCGACCCGCTGGCCGCTGTCTCCGGCGCGACCAACGCGGTGACGTATGTCACCGACCTGTTGGGCAGCGTGACGATGGTGGGCAGCGGCGCGGGGCGGGCTTCGACCGGGTTTGCGGTGCTGTCTGACCTGCTGGACATCCACCGGCAGTGCTGATGGTCCAGGTATGGAGCGGTGGGCGGAGCTAAACACTCCTGCTTCAGGCCGTCAGCGTCAGCAGATAGGCGATCACATCCGCGATCTGCTCGTCGGTCAGTTTGGCTTTAAACGTGCGCGGCATGATGCCGGGCTTGGTCAGCGGGATGATGGTTTCATCCGGGTTGAGGATCACGTTGTACAGATACGTTACCGCATCCATACCGGGACGTTTATACGCCGCGCGGTTGGCAATCGTTTTCAGCGACGGGCCAACAAAAACCTCTTCCGAGTCCACCAGGTGACAGGTGCCGCAGTTGGCTTCGCCATGAAAGAGCTGCTCGCCGCGCGCCACGTTACCCACCGGTACTTCGAGCTGCAGCGGCGTGGCCGTTGGCGCGTTGGGCGGCGGGGTGGGCGAACCAAATACGTACCACAGCGCCACAAATTCGCCGCTGTCGGTCGCCTGAATACACAGCGCCGTCGCCGTCAGTCCGGCGGCGTAGGCGGCGTCCATCGTCGGTGTGGCGGCTGGCAGGCTGCTGGCACACGCGCCCACAAACAGCAGCACGGCCAGTACAACCAGGACTAACGATAAAAGGGGCATCCAGCGTGGTAATGGTCTGTTCATGCTCTATCCCGATAAACCGACTTGTGAGATTATAATCTACCGGAAGTGTGTATCCCAGACCAGTATCATTTGTCGCTCGTCGGTACGATTTTCTGCATATTGAGGGTAAGGTAGGACGAGATGGGGCATCACATCATACGTATCAGCCTGCTGGCCGGCTGGCTGCTGGTGGGCGCGGTGCTGGCCGTCACGCTCTGGGCGGCGGTCGCCAGCGCGCCGATCATTCAGCAGGTCGAAGCCGAACTGGGGCGGGGACTGACCTGCGAGGAAGCCTACGCCCATCGTGAGATTAACGCCTATTTTTATCCGCAGCGTGCCGTACAGGGAGATGCCCTGTATACCTTTTCGCTGTTCGCGCCGTTTATCCTGCTGATTTTTGCCGCCCTGCTGGCGGGCATAGTCCGGTATGATCGCCTGCCGCGCTGGCGCTGGGGGCTGGTTGGTCTGGGTGGGGTGCTGCTGGTGGTGCTGGTGCTGCACCTGCCGGTGATCAACACCATCGTCTGCGCCATTGAGTAAGCCTGTTCTGGAGATGAGAAATATGGAAACCACTCGAATCCCTGTCCTCGACCTGTCGCCCGAAATTGACTCGCTGTGGGACGAACTGAACGCGGCCTTTCAGAGCGTGCTGCGCTCCGGCCAGTTCATCATGGGGCCAAGCGTGCCGGCCTTTGAGGCGCAGATTGCCGCCTATCTGGGGGTTAAACATGCCGTTGGCATGAACTCCGGCACGGACGCGCTGGTGATCGGCCTGCGGGCGTTGGGCGTGCAGCCGGGCGACGAGGTGATTACCACGCCGTTCAGCTTCTTTGCTACCGCTGAGGCGGTCAGCATTATCGGCGCGACACCCGTGTTCGTGGATATAGACCCGGCCACGTTTAACCTCGACGCGGCACAGGTCGCGGCGGCTGTCACCCCGCGCACGAAGGTCATTCTGCCGGTGCATCTGTACGGCCACGCCGCCGATCTGGAGCCGCTGCTGGCGCTGGCGGAGCAGCACGGCCTGAAGCTGCTCGAAGATGTGGCGCAGGCCTTC
>JARKOK010000391.1 GCA_029975765.1 Aggregatilineales bacterium | reverse complement strand
GGGTCAAAATGCATCTGCCCCCGCACCTCGATCACCACCGTCGGCTGCACCCGTTCCCACACCTCCACCGGCTCGGACAGCTTCCAGCGTTTCATGCCGCTGGCTTCGGCAGCAAAGCTGACCAGGTTCGTGCTGGACGGCAGCGTCCAGATGAGCTGGTGGGTGCTGGCGATCACATCGTCCTCGCGCAGCAGCGGCAGCAGCGGCTGGCGCAGTTCGTGGTACAGAAACGGCGGCCAGCGTCCGGTCGTCACCGTCTGCCAGAACCGATCCCAGGTGATGAACGCTCCGCTCATCTGGCCGATGAGCAGCGCCGTGACCACCGCTGCCGCCAGCAGGCTGCGGCGGTTTTCGCCCCTGCCGATACCCGCCGCGCGCAGGCCATCCACCAGCAGCGCACCGACCGGCACGACATACAGCCCCGTGAAGGTCGAAACGTAACCCTGCGTGTCAAACAGCAGGATGCCTACCCACACCGCGCCGATCATACCCAGCAGCAGCTTATCCGCCCGGTCGCGCCGCCACAGCAGATAGACCAGCGCGCCCCACACCACCGGCAGTTCCAGCCCCGACACCCAGCCCAGGAAGTTCAGCTTGCGGGTGCTGGAGTAGCGCGTATCAATCAGGATGTCCAGATACCGTTCCAGCCCGCCCACCGGCAGGATGTTGAACAGGTAGAAGACCGCGCCGCCGGTCATCAGACCCGCGCCGAAGGCCGCCAGCCGCGCCACATCCACCGGCTGCCGCCGGTACAGCCGCGCGGCGGCTTCCACTCCGTAATACAGCGAGAATCCCACCACGTACACTATCCCGGCGGCGTGCGCCTGCAGCGACAGCACTGCCAGCAGGCCGCACAGCATATCCCACACCAGCCGCCGCCCGGTCTGCGCCCCCAATCGGCTTTGCAGCGCCGCGAACAGAATCAGCGCCGAGGCCGCCGGCAGTTGGTGATCTGGCCGGTAATCCAGCCAGGGAAAAAACGCGCGGCTGAGAAGGGCGAAACCCACCGATACCAGCGCGGCACGCCGCCCGTACAGCCGCCAGGCCGCCGCACCAATGCCGGCGAAGGCCGCCGCGTAGCCCAGGATGTTCAGCAGTCGCCCCAGTCTGATGTCATACCATACGTGTTCCAGCAGCCAGCCGTACCCCGCTGGCAGCCAGCCAATGCCCGGCAGAATCGCTATCGGTTCGGCTAACCAGGTGCGCGCGTACAGACCGCCGGCCACAAATGGCGAGGTGACATAATCCGCCCAGGTCGCCTCATCCGGGCTGAACTCACGTGTGGTCAGCGCGGTAAACAGCGTCGGTATCAGCATCAGGGCAAGCGCCAGCGCGATCAGGCCATACCCCAACCGGGGACGGATGCGGCCATCGGGCAGCGTCAGCACCAGCGCCAGTGCCGCCAGCCCCAGGTTGGTCGTGACGTAACCATCCGGCAGCCGCCGCAGGTCAACGATCCAGATCAGCACCGCCGCCGCCGTCAGCAGCACAACCCCCGCCAGCGCCGTCCTGAAGGGCAGCCGGCGCAGCCAGCTTTCCAGCCGCCGGCGCTGCCACAGCGCGGCCAGCCACGCGACCGTCAGACCCACATGCAGCCCCAGCACCGGCAGATAGGTGTAGCTGTACCGCCCCAGGATCATCGTTTCATCGCTGACGTGTCCCCAGATGGAAGCGGCGGAGAGAAACTG
>JARKOK010000046.1 GCA_029975765.1 Aggregatilineales bacterium | reverse complement strand
CCCATCGTTTCGGTGAAGCCCATGAGGGTCTGGATTTGTTCGCCCTTGACGGCGGTATAGCTGCCGGTGCCGCCGGTGATGGAGCGGGACAGCGGCACGTCGAAGTCCACCAGTTCGAAGCCATCGGTGATGATCATGTCGCCGCCGTGCGCTTCATTAAACTGGTACACCTGCGTCGAAACCACCCAGATGCCGGTCGTGGTATGCGCGCCATCGCCGATCATCCAGCCGTAACACGTCCATTCACCCATCACCAGATCGGGGAATTCCGGGCTGCCATCCGGCATCACGCCGTTGCCGCCGTTCAGCGTGCCTTCCGGGTAGATGAAACCCTGGGTGACAAAAGCGGAGCCGTACTGCGGCATCCCGTCTTCAAACAGCCGTTCCTGCGAGAAGATGAAGCGGTTGCCATCTTCCGCCACTTCTACTTTCATGGGGGTCGTATCCTGCTGCGCCGAAACGGCCAGTACACCGAGGCTGGCGACCGCCAGCAGCAGAACCAGTGCGACGGCTTTCCTGAACATGAGCATCTCTCCCTGTGATTACATCCGTATTGATAGCTGCACCATACCGGATAAACGTGGAGAGAACGCCGACAAAACGCATAGGGAATCGTCAGGAACGCCGATTCCACCGCCTTTTTCTTAAAAAAGGGGTTCGTAGCCGGGGGAAAATGAAGTGAGAGCGAAATTTTCGCCCTCACAGAGATAGGCCGGCCAGGTTCTTACAGGTTTTGCCGCCGGCTGTGATAACCCGTCGCGCCGCTGGGGAACGTATCGCTCACGCGCTCGGTTTGCGCCACACCGTTGCCGTCCACGCAGCGCACGTAAAAGGTGTGCTGCCCCGGCGTAAACGGCCAGTCGTAGCGCCAGATCACCCACGTCGTATCTGACAGCGGCGTGCGAAGCTGCGCCGGCTGCCAGTCGCCGCCTTCATCTACCTTCACTTCCACCCGCGAGATGCCGCGCGCCCCGGCATAGGCGATGCCGCCCACCGGCACAAGGCGCTGCTCGCCCTGCTGGATGCTGCTGTCGGCGGCCACCGTGTCAATCACCGCCGTCGAACGCACCAGGGCGGCTTCATCCCAGTTGCGCCGCACCCAGTAACCTTCTTCATATTCCTCATGAATTTCGAGGCTGACGATCCACTTGGGTTGTTTCATGCCGTACAGGTCGGGAATATAAATGCGCAGCGGGAAGCCGTGCCCGATCGTCAGCGGCAGGCCGTCCCAGTCATACGCCAGCATGATACGTTCGTCGTTTAACACATGGTTGAGCGGCACCACTTCATGAAAGCTGTCCGCCGTGCGGATGCGGACATAGCCGCCGTTGATCGTCGGTTTAACCTGCTCGATCAGGCGTTTCAGCGGCACACCTGTCCACCGCTGCGTGCCGATCAGGTCGCCGCCGATGGGGTTAGAGATACACGACAGGGTGATGAACTGGTCAACCGGCTCGTAGTTCGCGCGCAGTTCCGCCAGCGTGAGTTCCAGCGGGTTCTCGACCTGCCCGAACACGCTCAGCGTCCAGTCCTCCTCGCGCACGACCGGCGGCAGCGAGTTAATATCAATCCGGTAGTGGCGGCTCACGGGGGTCAGTTCCGCCCGCGTGCCGGGGGCCGGCGCGACGGCGGCGCTGGCGTTGGGCAGCGGGTTGCTGTCCGACCACGCCAGCGGCGCGGCTTCGCCCTCGGCGGCAGCCTGTGACTCTGGTGCGTTCCCCAGCAGCGCGCCCACGCCGGCCCCGACGACCGTTATCGTGGCGGTCGCGCCGCCCAGCCGGACGAGAAACTGCCGCCGGTTGAGCGTGTGGGCGGATGCGGGGGGCAGTTCGTCCGCCGCCGGCAGCGCCGCCAGCCGGTTGTAAACCACGACCAGCGCCGCGCCCCACGCCAGAAAGACTGCGACGATCCAGGCTGCGCCCAGCAGCGGCAGCGCGGTGGCGGCGGTGTTGATGGCGGCGCTCAGCGTCGCCAGCGGCAGCCCCAGCAGCGCGCCCAGCACCAACCCCGGCCAGCGCGGCACGGGAACGGCCTGCCGCCGCAGCGCCGCGAAGAAGACTGCCCCCGCTGCCGCGCCGATGACCATAAATTGCAGCAGCGCCAGGATATGTTCGGCGGTCTTGGCCGAACGCGAGGTGTCTTCCAGATTGAGCGCCGCGATGATGCTGACGATGGCATCAATGCCGAAACGAATCACGCTGCCCGGCAGCACCCGCGCCAGCCCGTCAAACAGATCGAAGGGAGCGAACGGTGTTCCGATGATCTGCGCCGCCGCGTACAGGACGGCCAGCAGCGCCGCCATCAGCAGCGCCCCTACGCCCGCGCCGGTCAGCCAGTTGGGTCGCTCGTTCTGTGTCATAAGGCACCTCATCACGTTAGTGTTCGGCTGTTGTCTGTGGATTATAGGTCAGTGTTACACCAGCGGCGGCGGTTTTTAAGCAAACTCTCTACCGAAACCAGCCCTTTTGGTTTTTTCGCGGCGGCGGCTTACAATACACGCCGCAGTTGGCTGTTTTCTGTGTGGAACATTCACCACACCCACCATCGTTAAGGACGCTGTGATGATCGTCGTAGACGGGCATGAGGATATTGCTTACAACGTGCTGTGTTATGGCCGCGATTACCGCCGCGCCGTGCGCGACACCCGCCGGCTGGAAGCCGGGACGGCGGCGGTGCAGCAGCGCGGTAATGCCACGCTGGGACTGCCGGACGCGCTTGCCGGGCGGGTAGGGGTGATCTTCGCAACGCTGTTCGTCGCGCCCTATGACGGCAAGGACGACCAGCCCTGGTCGAAGTACAGTTATAAAACCCCGCGTGAAGCCTACCAGCTTGCCATGCAGCAGGCCGATTATTATCACCGGCTGGCCGATGAAAATCCCCAGGTGCGCCTGATCCGAACCCAGGCTGATCTGGACGCGGTGCTGGCGACGTGGGAGGACAGCCCGGAAACGAGCGATCCCCAGCTTGGGCTGGCGCTGCTGATGGAAAATGCCGACCCGATTCTGGAACCGAGGCAGTTTGAGGAATGGTACGAACGCGGCGTGCGCCTCGTCGGGCCGGCGTGGGAAGCCACCCGCTACTGCGGCGGCACGGGTTATCCCGGCCCGCTGACGAAACTTGGTGAAGAACTGCTGGACGTGATGGCGGGTTTTAACGCCATCCTCGATCTGTCGCATATGTCGGAAGAAGCCTATTTGCAGGCTGTTGAACGTTATGACGGGACGATCATCGCCAGCCACAGCAACCCGCGCCGTTTCCGTAATTCCGACCGCCACCTGAGCGATCTCATGATCCGGCTGCTGGCGGAGCGTGACGGCGTGATGGGCATTGTGCTGTACAATCGTTTCCTGAGTGATGACTGGACGAAAGGCAGCCCCAAAAGCGCCGTGCCTCTGGCCCGGGTGGTGGATGCGATTGATTACGTCTGCCAGCTTACGGGCAGCGCGGCGCACGTTGGCATCGGGACGGATTTTGACGGCGGCTTTGGTACGGAAAGCATCCCGGATGGTCTGGACTCGATCGCCGATCTGCTGTCGCTGGGAACGGCGCTGCGGGCGCGGGGATACGCCGAGGCCGATGTCACGGCGATCCTGAGCGGCAACATGCTGCGCAAGCTGCGTCAGGGTTTGCCGGTGAAATAAGGAAGCATAATGCCGCGTGTAGCGCAGTTTGGGATTGCCCTGGGTGTGCTGGGGATTGTTTTAACGCTGATGGGGCTGTTCCCCGGAATGACCGGCATCGAACCGGCGGCGGGGATTGGCATCACGCAGGTTTCCGCCATCCTGATCGGTTTTCTGCTGCTGATTCTGGGGGCGCTGATCTACGTGAAATTCACCTTTTATGTGCTGAAACCCGCCAATCTTGCGCAGCAGATCGGCGTGCGGCTGGCGATGACCGGCCTGCTGTTCGCGGCGATGGCGGGCTACGCCGATATTCTGGGTTTTGGCTCGCATGAGCGCGGCGCCGGCGGGGATATTTTCTTTGGCGGCTTGCAGGCGGCGGGCATTATTGGCAGTTTTGTGGTCGCGTCTATCGGGGTGATTATTTACGCCGTCACTGGCGATTTAAACGCTGATAACGGCAATCACGTTCAAAAGACTTAACAAGCTCTCAGGAAAGTTAAACATAAACTCATGCCTGTCTAGTTTTTGACTAATCTTCGATTGGTAGTCTCGCCTTGACTCTGTTATAATCACGGTAGCTGAAGTCTTCCAGCCTTCTCACCAACTTAAGGAGATTCGTCTATGCGTAAAGTGCTTGTGCTAGGCGTTTTACTGGCTGTGCTGTCGCTGGCTGTTCCGGCGCTGGCGCAGGAAGCGAACACGGTTCACGTGCGTATCGCGCACTTCTCACCGGATGCCCCGGCGGTGGACATTTATCTGAACGGTATGAAGTCCCCGCTCACCGGCCTTGAATTTCCGAACGTGACTGCGTGGGTGGAAGTGCCCGCCGGCAGTTATAACGTCGCTGTCGTTCCTTCCGGCGCGACGATTAACGAGGCAGCGATTGGCCCGGCGGACTTCGAACTGCCAGCCGGCGCGTGGATCACCGTTGCCGCCGTTGGTTCGCTGGCGGACGGCACGCTGCAACCCGCTGTCCTGATTGAAGACTACAGCGCCATTCCGGCGGGCAGCGCCCGTGTCAGCCTGTTTCACGGTATCGAAGGCGCGCCGCCGGTAGACGTGCTGGCGGACGGCGCGGCGGCGGTGCGTTCGCTGGCCTTCCCCGGCTCGCGTGGCAACAATGACGGTTTTACCACCGTGACCGTACCGAGCAATGTCTATGATTTCCAGGTGGTCCCGTTCGGGCGCGGCACGCCGGTGCTGCTCGATCTGCCCGGCACGTTCCTCCAGTCCGGCGTGAACTACTTCGTCGCGGCGGTCGGGACGGCTGATGATCCGCAGGTGAAGATCGTGGCGACCGACGCGGCCACCGGCCAGGCACCGAAACCGCTGAAGGTGGGCGAACTGGTTTCGACTATCAGTGATCTGTCCACGCTGTCGGCGCTGGGCGCCGGGCGTTATTTCCGGGGCAGCGTTGCCATGCTGAATCAGGTCGGCCCGTTCACGCTGTTTGCGCCGACGAACGAAGCCTTTAACGCGCTGCGCCAGCAGATCGGGCTGGGCGCTTTTAACGCCATTGCCGACAACCCGACCTCCAACAATACGGTTTACATCCTGCTGTACCATGTCGTTCCCGGCAAACTGATGGCTGCCGATATCGTCGGCGAGTCTGAACTCTCGTCGGCGACTGGCGAGGCGATCACCATCAGCGAACGGGATGGCAAGGTGTATCTGAACGACTCGGTCGAACTGGAAACGGTGGACATCGAGGCCGCCAACGGCGTGCTGCACATCATCAAGGGTGTGCTGATCCCGCCGTCGGAATAAAGCGGACACCCAACGGCATATCCCATCCGTTCGAGTCCTGAAAGGCGCGAGGCCGGAACGTTCCGGCCTCGTTTTTTATTCCACTTTGGGCTGGTGGGTCTGCGTGGGGACGGGGGTGGGTGATGTATCGGTGAACACCTGCGGCCTGACCATCTCCGCCAGCGTCCGCGCGACATCATCCTGCAACCGTGGGAGAAACGTTTTCAGCGTTTCGGTAGGCCGCTGGCCGTAGAACGTGTACGTATAGGCTTCGTTCAGGCTTTTGCCGCTGATCGTCATCTCCGGCTCCCAGCGGTCAAGCAGATTCCACTGGCCGAACTGGCACTGGTACAGCTCAAACAGAATGCGTACCTCGCCGTGCCGCCCTTCGAAGCGCAGATCAAGCGCAATCGGCAGCATGGCGCTGCGGTCGTTCAGCCGCCTGCGCAGTTGGTTGACCAGCCCGCGCGCGACCGGGCGCAGCCGCCGTTCAAGCTGGTCACTCGTCAGGTTGTCGTGCCGCCGCACGATGGCGTTCAGCCGCCGCACCAGCCGCCGCGACGCGAGCACCTGGCTGCGGTTGATGCGTCCGTACATATCGTACTGGCAGGCACGCACCGCGACCACCTTCCAGCCGGAGAGATACGCGCCTTCCAGCCCGAACAGCCGTTTGCTGGCCTGTAGGCTGCCATCGGCGCAGATCGGCGGCAGCGAATTGTTTTGCGCCAGCGCCTGCCACTGGTGGCGGCGTCCGGCTGCCGAGTTCGGGTCAAGCGGGAAGGGCGCGGCGTAGGCTGGTTGCCACCCGCTGAAATCCGGCGGGCGGCGGAACAGCAGCCGCAGGATAATGCCCACGATCAGCAGCAGCACCAGCCCGGAAACCACCACGCCGGCGATGACCGCCAGATGCGCCGGGTCGCTGGTGTCCAGTCCCAGCCGCACCAGCGGGTCGTCCGGCGTGGCGGTGGGCGGCGGGGTGACTTCGGGCGTGGCCGCCGGCGGCAGCGTATCGGGGAATGTCAGGCTGAACTGCGCGAAATTATTCTGCGTCGACTCGTTGCCGAACGGCTCGATCTCGTTCACGCCAACCGCCGCGCGCAGCGACTCAGTGCTGCCCGGCGCGAAGGCCGCCGTCGAAAACGTGAGCGTGACGCGGTATACCCCGTTCTGGCGCAGCGGCGGGATAGTGGCCGCTGCGACTTCCTGCCCACTGGATAGTATCACCAGCTGCGTGGTCGCCTCAATCGTCGCGTCACCGCCCAGGTTAATCACGTCAAACTTGATGATCGCCTCGCGGTTGTCGTCGCTGAAGCGGCGCTCGATATTCCGAATCGTATAATCCGGTGAGGGCGTCTGCGCGGCGGCGGGCGCGGCCAGCAGCATCAGGAACAGCAGCCAGAAAACCCGGAACATAGAACCTCGAAGATGGGTGCATCATTTGTTTCAACTATAGGTCGAAATCCGGCACTTTCCAAGTCGTTCACCCCACGCTCAACGGGCGGCCACACGCCGCTGTGTACCGGAAGCGTTGGCCGGCATAAATCCGTTGATTGCAATTTGTACGTACCTGGCATATAGTCCCTGCGGGTTGTTACCCGGCTTCTATTGGTAGTTTGTGGGAGGAAATGGTATGAGGTTCAGTCGTAAATGGAGTGTGTTACTGGTTTTGGGGCTGGTGTTGGGTGTTTATCACGCTGCCGCGCAGGAAGAGGGGCCGGATCCCGCCATGTTTCTGCCCACCGAAGCGGAACAGGCCGCCGTCGCGCCTGACCCGGCCAGCAGCGATCCGTTGGTGCGGGGTGAGTATCTGGTGCGGGTGCAGATGGCGTGTGTCGGCTGTCATGGCACGTACACCGAGGGCGGGCCGCTGGCCGGTGTCAACCCGCTGACCTCGGAACTGGCCGGTGGTGAACCGTTTGAATTTCCCGATACCATGACGCTGTACGCCGCTAACCTGACGCAGTTAGGGCAGTGGACGGATGAGCAGATTGAAACCGCCATCCGGTACGGCCTGCGCCCCGATGGTTCCGGTCTTGGCCCGATTATGCCGTTCCCGCTGTACCAGCAGATCACCGCGCAGGATATGAGCGACATTATTGTGTACCTCCGCAGTCTGACTCCGGTCGAGAATGATATTCCCGAAGCCGAATTCGTCGCGCCGGGACTCAGCCGCGCCATGTTCGCGCAGATGTACGGCCTGCTGTTCGATCAGGACGCGGCAGCACCAGCGCCGGATTTCAGCGATCCGTTGGCGCGCGGCCTGTATCTGGCGAATGTATCCAGTTGTATGCACTGTCACGGCCAGTTGGATATGCAGACTTTTCTGCCCACGCCTGCGCCTGCCGGGCTGCCCTGGGGCGATCTGGTCGGCGCGTCACTGCTGCCGTTTAATCTGAACCAATACACCGACGAGCAGCTTGATACCCTGCTGCATACAGGGGTCGAAAATGATGGCGATATCGCGATGGGGATGCCCTGGCCGTCGTTCCAGCATATGCCGGAAACTGACCATCAGGCGTTGATCGCCTGGATTCGCAGCCTGCCGGATATGAGGCCGGAAGACCGCGCCCTGCCGGAAGGCATGGGTGTTCCGCAGGCCACACCGGAAGTCACGCCCGACTCATAAGCGTCATATCTCCGGTACAAACCATGACCGTAGGGTGACGGCGCGCTGTGACCCTTGTATAGATACGGTAGCCACTGAGTACAAACAGATAAATTCCGTCGGATGTTTTTGCGTAGGGGAAGGTCTCAGACTCTCCCCTACATCCGATATTTTTAATTTGGTTGTACTTCGGGTATCAACCCTGCCCGGTGTTGTTATGTCCCCAGCTTTCCCGCCATGCGTTCCGCTTCCGGTTCGACCTGTGCCGTCATCACGGTCTGTAATTCCTGCGCCGCCGCGTCCGGCTGTTCCAGCGCGCGGGTGATGCGCCCGGTCAGCCGCCCGATGGTGCGGCTCATCGTTTTGATCTGGCGGGCATAATCGCGGTCCGTCGCGCTTACCGGCTGCGCGTCCACCAGGCTGCTCAGCCAGTCGCGCAGAATCAGCACCATGTCCTCATCAAACGACCAGATACCCTCAAACCGGCGCTCCATATCCTGCACCCCTGCCGGGCTGATTTCTTCCGTCGCCAGCGTGGTAAAGTATTCCGGCGCGTCCGCCACGATGAACCATTCCCGCGCCAGTTGGTCGGTCGGGCGCAGCGGCACATAGGTCACGCGCATGATCGGTGGGGGCGTTACATCCATCACACCAAAGACATAAATGGACTCGGCCTGCTCTGCGAGGCGCTGGTAGCGTTCCACCTGCGGCAGGAAGGCGCTCATGCGCTGAAAGCCGCTGAACAACCGGGCGCGGACTTTATCCAGCAGAATCACATTTTCGATTTCGTGGCTGATGATGAGCATGGTGCGGCGGTGGTTGACCAGCGTGCGCTGGTTCAGCGTGCGGCGCACCAGGGCATAAACCGACAGCGCCGGGTCAAGAGCAATATCAGGCATGGCAAACCTCAATCCACAGTAATGTTTCGGTTGATTGTATTATGCCCTGACTGCCGCCATCTTCAAACGTAAGATTGGAAATAGTTGATCCGGGCGGCTGGCTTTCGCGCTTTGCCATCCCCCGTTATAATACCTGACATCAATCTTTTTCACGTTGTGATATCGGGTAACCGCATGAAACTGATTATCACCGTTGTGGACGATCAGGATTCTGACAGGCTTATGGCCGCGCTGACTCAACGGCACATCGGCGTCACGCGCATCAACAGCACGGGGGGATTGCTCGTCGCCGGCACATCCACGCTGCTCATCGGCCTGAATGACGGGCAGGTGCAGCCCTGTCTGGACGTGATCGCGGAAGTAGCGGCCCCGCGTCCCGGCATTTTCCCCTATGCCCATACGGCCAGCGTGCCCCTGCCCAGCTTTGTTGAAGTGAACGTCGGGGGTTTTCTGTCTTACGTCATGGAACTGGATCACTTCGAACAGGTTTAAACGATGTCAAAACTTATCCTCGCCGTCATATTTAATGCCGATGCCGTCGAGCCGCTGTCCCAGGCGCTGCTGGAACAGGGCTATTCCGTCACCAAAATCAGCAGTACCGGCGGTTTTCTGCGCCGCCAGAACACCACCTTCATGATCGGTGTCGAGGAAGAACGTCTGGAGGGGGCGATGGCCGTCATCCGCGAGGTGTGCCGCCCGTACAGCCGCCCGGAAGGTCACGCCGCGACGCTGTTTGTGCTGAACGTGGCCGAGTTCGCCCACGCCTGAAACGCTGCCGCTGGTGCAGCAACAAAAACACCCGGCGCGCTGGCCGGGTGCTTGAGTTGCAACGATGAGTGCGCTGTTAGACGCGCGCCGTCCCACGAATGAGCCGGAGCAGGGCCAGCAGCACCACCGCGCCGATGAAGGCGGTCAGAATGCTGCCGATGTTCAGGCCGGTAACCGCGCCGCCTACGCCCAGCACGTCCAGCAGCCAGCCGCCCAGGAAACCACCAATGATACCAACCACGATGTCGGCCAGCAGCCCTTGACTCCGGTTTGTGCCCATAACGATGCTCGCCAGCCAGCCGGCAATCGCGCCGACAATCAGCCACACAACAATATTGATCGGATCCATCTCTACCTCCGCTGTTTCAATTCATCACTCACACTTGACATCGTTATACTGCGCTTTTATTAGAATTTTGTCAGTTTTCTGACCGAGGTCTGCTATATGGGACAAAGATAGGTCAGATGACCCATCGCTCATAGATGTATTTACGGCTTCCTGGTGCTTGTCTGAACTCGACTTTACACATCTTAATTGGGTCCTTCTCGCTCAAGGGAAGCAGCAAATGCGACTTTTCGCATATCATGGCGAAACACCGATGTTTGAAAACGCTGATAGGTTCTGATAACTCCCCAGAGCGGAAACACTGAACAACCCATTGTCATGTGCGAAGTCGAGCCAGGTGTAAAGAGCATACAAAACAGTATCAGGCGCTACTCCTTAGCGCGCGGAGACGCGGGCATACGGCGGCCATTCCAGCACAAAACCCAGTCTGTTCTGGATAAGCTGCTGGAAATCGGCCAAATAGTTCGTATTTTCACGTACCTGGCGTGGGGATATGCCCTCTTGCAGACAGAAAGCAGCCAGCGCGCCCGCCGCTTCCCCGATGTTCCATTCCACCGGATGCAGGCGGTAACAGCCGTTGGTGATATGCGTCGAGCCGATGTTTTTACAGGCCGGCAGCAGATTTTCGACGCGGATGGGCAGCAGAGCGCCCAGCGGAATTTGAAACGGATAACTGCTGACATCCACGTAATTGCGCAGGCCGGTGCTGGGATGCAGGTCAATCCGGTAGCTGCCCACCCCCACACTGTCCGCGAACGGCTCCGCCTCGTTTAACCCCTGACGCGCCTCAACACCAACATGCTGCTCGGTGACGGTGAAAACCGCCCGAATGCGCCGGCTCTCGCGGATATAGGCAGCTTTCGCCAGGCCATGCGGCCCATCCCCGACCACATCGCCGCGCAGCCGCAAACCGGGATAACCGTAGCCGCTGTCGTGTCGCGGCGCTTCGGTTTGCATCCAGTAGAGCATGGACAGGCTAAGCTGCTGGGCTGCCCGCAGGTGTTTTTGTTTTTCGGCTTGGTCCACGCCGACGATGGGGCCAAGCCAGTAATCAATCTGCGGCCAGTTCACCAGGGTAATATCACTGGCGTAGCGGCCTTCGGGATAATGCCCTTTGTAGAAGATGCGCCGGTAATGCCAGAAATCGCCCACGTCGCGCCCATCTTTCGACTGCTCCTCGGCGAAGATGGCGCGAAAACGCGGGTTGAGCGTGTGCGGATATACATCGTGCCAGCTTAATTGTTTGTCCGGCCAGAAGTCGGCCTGATAGTTGTGCCAGAAGACATAATCCTCCGGCTTCTGGATGGTGTGGTCTTCATTGGGTAAATAATCAAGGGCGAAACACCAGCTAATGGCCTGCTGATCCATCGGGTCGGGTTCGCCAGGCAGCGCGTGGAGTTCGCCGGTCTGCGCCTGGCTTTCCGCGCCGATGATATGTTCAACGCCCCCCAGTTCCAGTAGATCGCCCAATTCCGTCGCATCAAGGATGTACGGCGCGACGACGATCAACTGTTCGCCGGTCAGGTCGTCGGCCAGTGTCACCGCCCGCGCCCGATCCCCATCCATCTCCACACCAACCGGACGATGCCGCAGCAGCACGGTAAGCTGCTGGTCGGCGCGGTACGGCGCGAGCATGGCCTCTAGCACGGCCAGCGCGACACGCGGTTCGTGACACAGGCGGCTGACGTTACCTTCGCCTGGATTAAAAAGGACTTGTGATCGAACTTCCGGGCGCAGCGGATAATGCTGGCGGTAGTAATTCCGCACCCCCTCGGCAAAACGGCGGTAACTGGCCGTGCAGCCGGTGGATTCAATCCAGGGATGTTCGTCCGGCGGGACAGCTTGCGAGGTGAGCTGACCACCGATCCAATCCGTTTCCTCCGTCATAATGACACGCCGGCCCAATTGCAGCGCGGCCAGCGCGGCAGCGATCCCGCCCAGACCACCACCCACCACCAGAATATCCGCCTGTAGTTCTTTTGTCATGCTTCGATCAGCCCTTCACACCAGAGAACGCCACGCCGCGAACCATGTATTTTTGCCCAAAGGCAAACATCAGCAGCATCGGCAAGATCATAAACATTGTCAGTACCATCAGCAAATTCATCTCGACCATCTGCCCTTCGCCCCCTTTAAGCGCATTCAGGGCAAGCGCCAGTGTCCACAAGTCAGGATTGGGGCCGAGATAAAGCAGCGGATTTAGGAAGTCGTTCCAGGCAAACTGGAACGAGAAAATCGCCACCGCCGCCAGTACCGGCTTGGAGTTGGGAACGGCAATCCGCCACCACACACCGAATTCGGAACAGCCGTCAATCCGGGCGGCGTCGAACAGTTCCGCTGGCAGCCCTTTATAGAACTGGCGCAGCAGGAAGATATAAAAGGCATTATGCCCCAGCAGCCGGGGGATGACCAGCGGCCAGAACGTGCCGACCAGTCCCGCCGAATCGAACATGACGAACAGCGGGATTAGCTGCACGACGTAAGGCAGCATCATCGTCGCCAGCAGCACCATGAACAGGATGTCACGCCCAGGAAATTTAATGCGTGCGAAGGCAAAACCTGCCAGCGAGCAGGTGACCAGTCCACCGAACAGCGACGCTGCGACGATAATCAACGTATTGCCCACATACCGAATAATCGGCACGCGGTTGAAAATCTCAGTGTAGTTCGACCACATCACCGGCTGTGGAATCAGGTTCACCTGTGTCAGCGTGACCTGATCGAGCGGCTTTAACGAGGTTGAAAGCGTCCATAACAGGGGAAAGATCATTATGACCGCGCCCATAGACAGGATGAGATAAACCAGGCCATGACGGATCATTTGAGTTGATTTGGTTTCATGTGCGTACATCACAACACCTACATATCACTCTCGTCGCCGTAATACACCCAGCGATTCGAAGTCCAGACCATCAAAATCGTGAACACGAAGATGATGACGAACAGCACCAGCGACAGCGCCGACGCATACCCCATATTGAAATAACGGAAGGCGTTGTTGTAGGTGTGCATCATGTAAAACAGACCGGATTGCAGCGGCCCGCCGTTGGGGCCGAGCATGATATACGCGATGGTAAATACCTGGAAACCGGAAATCAGCCCGATCAGCAGATTAAAAAAGATCGTCGGTGTCATCAGGGGGATGGTGACATGGCGCAGCCGCCGCCACAACCCGCCGCCGTCAATGGCAACCGCTTCATACAGGTGCTCCGGGATACTTTGCAGCGCGGCGAGAAAGATAATCATCTGTGCCCCAAATCCCCACAGACTGACAATTACCATCGCCGGTTTCACCCAGTCCGGGCTGGACAGCCAGCGCACCGGTGTTAACCCGAACGCCAGCAAAAGCTGGTTGATCGCCCCAAAACGCGCGTTGAACATCCACAGGAAGATGACGGAACTGGCGACGATGGGGACAACCGAGGGGATGTAATAAATCGTTCGGAAAATACCTACCCCGCGCACATTGGTATTCAACAGCAGCGCGATGATGAAGGCCAGTGTCACGGTCAGCGGCACGCTGGCAGCCAGATACCAGAGGGTGTTCAGCAGGCTTTTGCCGAATAAATCATCCTGAGTGAACATCCGTTCGTAGTTGGCGAATCCGGTAAACTGCGCCGACGCAACCGGCCCAACTGAGTAACTGGTCGTCCCCAGATACAGGTTCATGCCAAAGGGGATCACATCGAACAGTACCAGCGAAACCAGCCAGGGTAGGATGAACAGATAACCGATGAACCAGGAACGGCGCTTTTGCAGCAGCCGAAGCAGGCGCGTGGTCAGCGGCAATTCCGCCGCCGGTGATGCCGTCGCGAGGCTTTGCGAGGTCATGGTGTTTGCTCCGCAAGAATCTCATGCTGGAAGGGTGTCTCCGCGATTACCCATCGCGGAGACACAAACTTAGACATTAGGAGCCGACACGCGCCCAGTAGTCGTCCAGCAGCGCCTGCGCTTCGCCGGCGGCGCGATCAAGCACCTGCTGCGGGTCGGCGCCGAACATGGCTTCTTCCACCGCGCGGGTCAGGATGTCGTTGATCTGTGCCTGAACCGGTGTCACCGGCACGCTGACATCAACGGCGAGTGATTCCAGCACGCCATCCCAGTAGGGATTGGCATCGTAGTAGGCCGGGTTTTCATTACATTCCTTCACAGGAGAAGGCCGGCCCTGTTCAAACAGGAAGTAACAACCGCCGTCTTTCTGCGTGCCCAGAAATTCCAGGAAGGCGTAGGCCGCGTCCTGGACATCCTGCGGCAGGTTGGCGGGGATGACGTACCCCCAGGCGAAGCTCAGGCCGGAAATACCAGCCGGTTTCGCGTCCGGGTTTTCACCGTTGTAGGGGCGAAGCGCGATGCCCCAGCGATCCGTATCCGCCCACATCTCCGCATCATTGTTTTGCAGGTGGCCGAAGAAGGACACGTTGGCGAAGTGGAAGCCCAGCCGCTCATTAAAGTAGGGGTGGTCGGGGGAGGATTCTTCCACGCCTGACCAGAAATCGGTCACCAGTTCCACGCCGCCGTTCAGGTTATTCGTGAAATCCACCATCCATTGCAGCGTTTCCACACCTTCGGGACTGTTGAAGGTCGCCGTGCGGCCATCATCGGAGTACAGTCGGCCATTGTTGGTGTACAGCCAGGCGGCAAACGACTCGCTGCTGGGCTGTGTCGTGAATACACTGGCCCCCAGCGCCTCAATGCCAAGCGCGTCCATCCGGGTCAGGGCGGCTACGGCGGTTTCGAGTTCCTGCCAGGTTTCCGGCGGGTCATCGGGATCAAGCCCGGCGGCTCTGAACATATCCTTGTTGTAGAAGTACAGCCCGGTGATACCCCCCGCCGTCGGCAGCGGGAATGTCCAGAGCTGGTCGTCATAAATCTGGTTGCCGATCTCACCTTCATAGAAGATTTCGTTGACGTCAAGTCCAGCGGCGCTGACGTAATCCGAAATCGGGATAATCAGACCTTCCTGGGCGAATTTATAGGTTTCGATGCGGGTGGTCATAATCAGGCCGGGGGGATTGCTGCTTGCCACTGCCGATGCGACCAGTTCCTCACGGCCATCGAAGCCCTGTACGTTGTTGGTAATGGTGATGTTCGGGCACTGCTGTTGAAAGTTCTGAATGACCTGGTTCATCAGTGGTTCACGCGCCGCACCCCAGAAGTTCAAAAAGGTAAAACTTACCGGGTCGCCGCCGCAAACCCCGCTGCTGTCCTGTGCCAGCGCCGCGCTGGAAACACCGAGCAGTGACACCACCAGACACAGGACTAAAATGAGTTTTATACGGTTAATCATCGTCTATTCTCCTCGAAACTCTAGCTTTCAAAAGGCCGGATAACGGCTGCGCTTTTGTGGCAGCCGGTTGTCCCTGTTTTATAAGTATTCTTACAACCTGCCCGGTTTCCCGGTGGTATTGCCAATCGTAAAGCGGCAGGCCACCGTATGCTGCTGCGGCGGCTGCACGCTGCCATCCAATAATTGAATCAACGTCCTCACGGCGAGTTCTGCCACCACGTAACGATCCGTTTCAACGTGAGTCGGCTCTACCCCGTAGGCCAGTTGTTCATCAATATTGACCAGGCTGAGGAGCGAAAGGTCACCAGGGATAGCGATGTTGTTTTCGCGCAGGAGATGAAAGGCGCTGACAAAGTCAGTAGGGTCGGCGAAGATGAGGGCGGTAATCTGATGCTGGTGTATCCTTTCGATGAGTGCGTTGTGATGTGGGACATCAAGAACGATCAGCTGAACATTGGTGGCGTCAACGGCCTTGCGAACGCCGCGAAGTTTGTCCTGAGTCGGTTCGGCAATGGACAGGGTGCTGTCATAAACAAAACCCAGGCTGGTGTGGCCGAGATCAATCAGATATTGGGTCGCTTCCTGGCTGCCGGTTTCATAACCATAAGTCACCCAGTTAACCTGGCAGCCCGGCACCTCACGCCGCCCAATACAGACAAACGGATAATCTTCCTCAACCAGGCGCAGGAGTTCATCACGATCCGGCGCTCCCCCCAGGATGATCGTCCCGTCGGCCAGCAGCAGAGAATTCATGCCGTTTGTATAAATTTTGGGGGCGGCATTTTTCCGGTTGCGTGTGAAAAAGAGGACATTGTAATCCTGGTCGCTGGCCGCTTTTTCAATGCCCAGCAGATGGGGGAAGAAGAAAGTTCCGGTTTCATAGGGGAAGGTGGCTTCGTAGGCGAACACACCGATCAGCCGGTTGCTGCCTTCTTTAAGCATCTGGGCCACCGGATTGGGCGCGTACCCCAACGCCTGTGCCGCTTTAAAGACCCGCTCTCTGGTCTCTTCACTGATCGGCACACGGCCATCGAGCCGGTTATTCAGGACGATGGAGACTGTGCCGCGAGAGACACCGGCTAATTTTGCAACGTCATTTTGTGTAGGTTTTTTCGCCATAAATCTATTTACACGTCATAGCTAACTCGTGTAAATAGATCGTACTATAAGTTGTTAGGCTTGTCAAACAGTTTATCGTGCAAAGCGCCAGGGCAGCCTGCCATAGCAGGTGTGCCGTAGCCACTCCACACTTGTATTTTGACAGTCATAGATCATTATGTTCCTTATAGGGGTCATAAAAGTTGAAAAGTTGTGCAGAGTAGAACGTACTATGGGGACAATGTTCTCGAACCGCACAGCCGAACGCCGCAGCGGTCAATGCCTGCGAAGCCCACAGCGGGGCTTCCAGCGGGTGAAATATCTACCGGAAAGCCCCGCACTCTGTTCAATAGCCGGCGGTTGACCGGCATGGTTTCAAGGGACTTACTTACAATTTTGACTCCACGATAAGAACGTAACTGCCAGCCGATGCGCTGCTCACCTCGAAAGTGTAGACGCCGTTCGCCGGCAGCGTGAGTTCAAGACTGCCGGTGCTGCCGCCTTCTGCGGGCAGTTCGGTGGAGGCGATTTCCGTTTCATCTGGCGCAAGCACGCGCAGTACAGCGGCAATACTCGCTTCCAGGCGCAGTGTCACCACTTCCCCGGCGACACCGTTGTACTGCCAGCGGGCCGGTATGCCGGCCTGCAATTCACCCTCGTTTTGGCCGAGGCGCGCTGTGCCGCCGGGAACTTCCGTCAGCATGGGCGCTATCGTTTCTACCATTTCATTGAGGATTGCCATCTGCGCGGCCTCGATCCCTGGCGCAACCGGCGAGACGCGGGACGCGATACCGGCGGCGGGTGGGAACAGGAAAGCCTGTTCCCGTCCACTTTGCGCATCCCACAACCGGAGCGTGCCATCTTCGCCGGTCGAGGCGATCAGGCGGCCATCGGGCGACCAGACGGCACTGCTCACATTCGCGCGATGCTCCAGCGACAGCGTGAGCTGACCATTCGCCGCGTCCCATACTTTGATCGTACCGTCAGCGCCAGCCGTGAGAATGCGGCTGTCATCCGGCGACCAGAAGGCGGCGAAGATGTAATCCTGATGCCCCTGAAGGGTGTACGACGCTTCACCCGTCTGCGTATCCCAGACAACCGGATTCGTGTCCATTGCGTGCAGCAAAACGCGGCGATTGTCATTCGACCAGCGCGCTCCGACGATGAAATATCCAAACCGTTCCGCAGCGCCTTCAAAGATATACTGCCCCAGCGATTGCCCGGTTTGCATGTCCCATACTTCTGCTGTACCGGCCTGCGTGGTGGTAACCAGCCGGCGGTTATCCGGCGAGAAAGCGGCATCATAAACGACACCAGCGTTACCCATCCATTCAAACGGGCCGACCGGGCGCGGTTTTAACGAAAACAATTCAGAGCCTGTGCGCGCATCCCAGACTTTCGCAGTGTAGTCTTCGCTCGCCGTTGTCACCCGGTTGCCATCCGATGACCAGTTCGCTGTCCAGACTGCTGCCGTATGACCGCTTATAATCAGCACTTGCTGGCCGGTAGCCGCGTCCCAGATGCGCGCAGAACCATCATCACTGGCCGTGAGGATAAACGCGCCATCGGGTGACCAGCGCACCGCGCCGATCTGCTCCACGTGGCCGGCCAGCGTGGCGATCAATTCGCCCGTGCGGGTGTCCCAGACACGCGCTGCGTTGTTCTGGTTAATGGTGACCAGCCTGCTGCCATCCGGCGACCAGCGTCCCCGCGCCGACAAGCCTTGTGTGTCGTGGCCGCTGAAGGTATGGAGAAGTGTACCCGTCACAGCGTCCCACACGCGCACGCTGCCATCACTGCTGCCTGCCATGATGCGCGTGCCGTCCGGCGACCAGAAAGCCTGATACAGGGGCGCAAACGGGGCCTGCGCCGGTTGTTCGGGCGCGAGTGCGACCACCGTTGGCTGCGGCGTGGCCGTTGCGGTTGGCAGGGGTGTCGGGGTTGGCGGGGCGAGAGTTGGCGTGGGCAGCGTGGGCAGCGGGTACGGCGTGCGGCTGGGGGCGAACCCGGCGGCGTCACACGGTGGCAGGCTGTACTGGATACGTTCGATGCAGGTTGGTTCGCGGAAATTGCGGTTGCGATGTATCCAGACGAGCAGGTCTTCCAGCGTGCGATCTAAGCGCCATGTGACCAGCAGGGTATGATCCAGCGCCGTTAGCGGACCAAGTATGACGCCAACCGCTGTTCGGCCATCCGGGGCGATGGCGAGATCGTTCACCAACGCGGGCAGGATGATTTCACGCACGGGGACAGCGGCAGCCACATCCCACAGCAGGATGCGCTGATCGTAAGCCGTTGACAGCAGCTGACTGCCATCGGGCATGAAGGCGAGATCCCAGATCGAGCTTTTATGGCCGGATAAGGAACGGGGTTCACCCGCTTGCTGCAAGTCAAACAGCAGCATTTCGCCGCCGGCTGCGCCTACTACCAGCGAATGGCTGTCCGGACTGAAAGCCAGTTTGGCAAATCCCAGCCGACCGAGGTTGTGTTCCCGGTACAGCGTGCCATCCTGGGCATTCCAGACTTTCAGCGACCGCGCCGCGCAGTTTTCCCCTGCCAGTTCAAGACAGCTTTCACCGGCTACATATTGGCTGTCCGGGCTGATCACCGCCGTCGCCTGGTAGACGAAACCCTCGAAAGCGCGCACCGGGCTGCCTGTTGTTGTATCCACCAGCAGTATCGAGCCTTTGGTGTCTGTCACCACTGCCGTACTGCCATCGGCGGTAACGGACAGCGCCGGCAGCGATGCAGTGGACAGTGACACGTCCCAGATAATCTCGGCGCTATCGAGATTCCAGCGAATCAGGGTGCCGTTATGATAAGCCGCCAGCGCGGTTTGGCCGTCGGACAGCGGCATCACCTCTGTGATCTCTCGGCCAGGCGCGGTATACCGCGCCAGTTCCTGCTGGTCGGCGGCATCCAGCAGGCGAAAATGGTCGCGTACTGTCACCAGCAGGCGGTTTCCGTCCGGCAGATAGGCGACCTCAAGCGGATATTCGAAGCCCTCGTATACGGTGCGGGCAATTTCCGCGCCGCTGTCCAGGCTGGCTTTCCAAACGGTGGCTTCATCGTTGGATGGCGATTCGCGGTCACTTAACAGGAAACGCCCGTCGGGGCTGAACGCCAGCGCGATCATGCTGTTGCTGCCTTCATGGAAGGTGTGCAGCCGTTCGCCGGTTTTAACGTCCCATAAGTACACGCCTCGGGCTGTGGCTGCTGCCAGCCATTCGCCATCCGGGGTAAAGGCAATGTTATTTACGATATCGGTCACATCGGTGAAACTGCGGATCAGCGTACCAGTATGGACATCGAGCAGGCGCAGTGCGGCGCTGGCCGTAAAGCCCTGAGAGCAGGCGATCTGCTGACCATCAGGACTGAGGACGGCCACCCCACAGCCACCTTCAGCGTGCAGCGCCTGTTCCCCTCGATATTGGAGTGTCACGTTGTCCCACATACGCATCAAAGGCCGTTGTTTGCTGGGTGCCAGGTCGGACAGGGCATAGATCAGACGCCCGTCCCGGCTGAACAATACCTGACCCAGATTAGACAGACCGCCGAAGGTGAAACTAAACGTCGCCTGACTGACCTCTTCACCGTTCGTCACATCCCAGAGGCGTATCGTATCGTCATCCGAACTGGAGACGATATACCGGCCATCAGGAGAAAAGTGCGCGCTGTTTAAATGGCTGGTGTGGCCGACCAACCGGTGCAGCAGAACACCCTTTTGCATATCCCACAGCGTCAGCGCATTCTGCATTATATCGTCACCGGAGGTTCGCACCAGCAGCACGCGCCCATCCGGGCTGAATTCCAGGCCGCCCACTCGCCGATCCAACGCTTCAAATTCGCTCAACAGCGCGAAAGTGTGGCTGTCCCACACACGAATATAACCGTCAAACGTTCCTGTGACAGCCGTCCGCCCATCCGGCGACCAGGCAGCGGCGGTGACCGTACTGCCGTTGCCTGGCAGATGGCGTAGCGCAGAACCGCCCCGATAGGCAATACGGGACAGTACCTGCTGTGCCTGGGCAGGTGGGGCGGGAATAGTGTTGGCTTCAATCGCCAGCCGCAGCGCCAGTTCATAATCCTGATTAACCGCGCTTTCTGCCGCGCCGCTTAAGGACAGGCTGCGAGCTTCAATGGCGCGGCGGGCAGCGACCGCCTGTTCAGCGTCGGCGCGGCTGACGTTCAGGACAACCAGCGTCAGCAGCACCATTCCAACCACCGCTATAGTCGTTGCTGCACCGGTCAGGGTGCGGGCGCGGCGTTTGGCAGCGCGCTGGCTGGCCGCGATGTAATCACACTGCAAGAGGGTGGGGCGGGGGGTATTGCGTGGATCTTTTGCCGCCCATGCCTGTGCATTTTCCACCCAGGCTTCACCATCTTTTAAATCCTTGCCGCGCAGCGTAGCCGAATCGGGACGGTTGGCTTCGTCCCAGGCCAGCGCGCGAATCAACAGGCGCGTGTGCGCGTGGACGAATGCCTGATCGGCGGTGCGGATGCCCCGGATAACACCCGCAATCGCCGTGTTGAAGCCGCCTTCACCATTCGGGTCGGCATCGTTGTCGGCAAAAATACGATCCAGCGCGGGCAGGAGCGGCATCTCAATGGTTTCCCCCACCGCTTCGATTTTTTCTTCAGGCGCCCTAACGCGTACTAGGGGGATCAGCCGCTTTTGCAGTTCAACCGCTCGTTTAAGTTCTTTGACACACCAGGGACTATTCAGGAAACTCGGACTCATCACGAACAGGAAGAAGTCCGCTTCCTGTATCCCTTTTTCGATGTATTCCGGGAAGTGCTGGCCCGGAACGATGTCCTGTTTGTCCATCCAGACATCCAGCCCTTCGTTTTCGAGGGCGGCACACAGCCGTGTAACAAAGCCGTTTTCGTTCGGTGGTGGGGGTTGATTGTCACGGCGGGAGTAGGAGATAAAAACATCGCTCATGACGGATACCTGACTTTCCTGATCTGTAAACATTCTGTTTACATGCTAACGATAACGGTTGTTCCCATATGGTATAGCGCCCATCAGGGTTCGGGTCACTTAAATCATTTTGAATGATATATTATAACAGGTTTTATGCTAGACTAAGCGATATAAAAGGAGGACAAAAACCGGGTCAAAAAGCGAGATAGCTGCCCATGACCACTGAGAGTTTCTTTGGACAACTGCTCAGACAGTATCGTAAAGCTCTGGACTGGACACAGGCGCAGTTGGCCGCGTACGCCCATTGTTCGGTGGATACACTGCGGAAAATCGAGCGCGGAAAATTACGTCCGTCATCATACCTGGCAGCGGCTCTGGCGGATGCGCTGCATCTGCCGCCCGAAAAGCGGCAGGAATTTATCGCCAGCGCGCGCGGCCTTCCTCGTACCGGGACAACTACCACGCCGCACAATTTGCCCGTCATCAGCAACGTATTTACGGGACGAGAAGCTGAAATCACTCAGCTTCAACACGACCTGCAAGATCCACAGCGCCGCCTGATGACGATCACCGGGCTGGGCGGCGTAGGAAAAACGCGGTTGGCCGTTGAAGTGGCGCGGCGGGTTCTCGCGGATTTTCCTGACGGCGTATATTTCGTCCCACTCGCCCCGGTGGACAGCGGCAAATTTCTCATATCAGCGATTGCCAAAGTGTTGAACATCAACCTGTTTAACACGGTTGACCCTCAAAGTCAGCTTATCAACCACCTCAAAAGCCGGTCGCTGCTGCTGGTGCTGGATAATTTTGAGCAACTGCTTAACAGTCTGGAAGATTATGTGTTGCAAGATATACTGGCGGAAGCGCCGAATGTCAAACTGCTGGTGACATCTCGCGAACGTCTGCACCTGCATAGTGAATGGTTGTTTGAACTGCACGGACTGGCTTATCCGCAGGAGAATAGCGACCTCATACAGCCTTACCCGGCAGTTGAATTGTTTTTCCAGCGCGCTGTACAGATCAACCCACAATTTTCGCTAAACGACAACGTGCGTATTGTGGCGGAAATCTGCAGGCGGCTGCATGGTCTGCCGCTGGCAATTGAGATGGCCGTATCATGGCTGCGGGTGATGTCGTACAGCCAGATTCTGGAAGCCATAACGCGCGATCAGGCGTTACTGATAACGCAGACACGGGAGATGCCGGCTCGCCACCGCAGCCTGCGCGCGGTGTTTGACCATTCCTGGCGGCTGCTTACCGACGAGGAACGCCGCTGCCTGCTGCCGCTGGCGGTCTTTCGTGGAGGCTTCGCTCTGGAAGCGGCACAGGCTGTTGCGGATATCACGCCGTTTATTCTGCGCCAGTTGGTAGACAAATCGCTGGTTAGACGGAATGCTGATGACGACTACGAACTCCACGAACTGCTGCGGCAGTATCTCGAAACGCACTGGAGTGCGACTGAAGCTGAAGTAGTACGTGACCGCCACCTGCAATACTATATGGAGATGGTGGAGAAAACCAGCCCGCTGCTGGAAGATGACCATAACGCCGTTACCATGCAGCGTCTGGAACGCGCCTTCCCCAACATCCGCGCCGCGCTGGAGTGGAGTCTGACCAGCGCCAGCCGCACGTTGAAGGGTCTGAGCATTATCGGCGCGATTTATTGGTACTGGCAGCTGGGGCATGTTGTAGAAGGCCAATACTGGCATGAATCGATTCTTGCCCGTGTCCCACCGGAAACGGTTACCGTTGAAATGGCGCGGGCGCTGCATGGCGCGTCAGCGATGGCGTTTCTACAGGGCAACCTGGCTTTATCTGAACAGCGCAGCCAGCGCAGCATCCATATTTCACGAACGATCAACGACATCAACGGACTGAGCAACAGCGTGATGGGGTACGGCTTTATCCTGGAAACCCGGGGTGAGGTGGAACAGGCCGAACGGGCCTACCAGGAAGTGAGTCTTCTGTTACAACAGGTGGGTAAACCATACCTTGCTGTAGCGACTTTCTCCCGACGCTGCTCGCTGGCGATCAGCCGGGGCGATATACAGCAAGCCGAGGCTCTCATTGAACAGATTGCTCAATTGGATCCGGACGGCAATGTGTGGGCTGCCGGGTTTTTGGCTTTCGCACGTGGGGAAAAAGAACTGTTTCGGGGGCGATATGAAGCCGCCTTGCATGATCTGGAACAGGCTGCCCACGATTGGCAAAGGATTCGCGACAAGCTGACGATTTTTCTGCCGCGCCGCCGTCTGGCGGAAGCTCTGGCACAATCAGGTCAATTGGAAGCGGCGAGGCAGACTTATCTGGACATTTACGAGCAGTGGAAGGAAGTGAGTAACATTGTTGGCATGGCTGCTGCCTGCTGCGATCTGGCGCATGTGCTGGCGCTGATGAAGCGAGGAGACGAGGCCATATCGTATATCCATCGGGGGCTGGAACTATATCGGGACGCAGACTTCGAGGCTGGGCTGTCCTGTGCGCTGATCAAAGCAGCAGAACTGTACTGCCAGCAGGGTAAGCCCGAACAGGCCGCCCATTTTCTTGGGGCCGCAGCTGTTTCTCCTTCGGTTAAACACCTTTCATTATACCTGCCAACCTGGGTTGACCGGGATAACACGATTGAGTGTATTGACGCGCTTTCAGGCGAGTGAGGTATTTCCTTTACAAGCTTACATCCAGTATAACCCTGCATTCCAACCCTCACCCCCCGTCACTGCTTTTAGTTGATTGACGAATAAAAAAGATCGTAATATAGTTCTTCAAATATATGACGGACTGTGTTTGGTATCGCGGTAGTTTGGGGTGTGTAGAAGATCAACTGAGGGAGATGTGTTAAAAGTAGATGTTTAGGGGGCAAGTTTTCGACAATGGAACAGGAAAAGGCGTTTGTAACCACACTGTTTGATATTACTGCTACTTCGACAACAATCACTATTGATCAACAGAAGCGACGCGGCGAGGCAGCTTTTACAGTAACCAACCAGTCAGGACGCGGACTGCGCGGGCGTGCTGTCGTAGAGCTGCGGGACGCCCGTCTGTCGCCCTGGCTCACAATGAACGGCGATGCCGAACGTTATTTTCCCGCAGGTGGTGTTCAGCAGTACAGTTTCCAGATCATCGTACCACCTGATGCGCCGGCGGGCAGCTACATCTTTCTTCTGAACATGCTTGAGGTCACTAACCCCGACGAAACGCTGACGAAAGGGCCAGCCGTCACCGTCGTTGTAAGCGCGACATCGCCCGTTCCAGAACCACCGAATCCCGCGCGGAAGCCGTTCCCCTGGTGGATCATCGCAGTGGGTGTAGCGGTGGTGCTGGTCATCGTGGGTGTCGTGTTTTTTCTGCGCGACCGGCCTGCCTTCAGCCCGGAGCAGGATTGGACGAAGGGCGCTTATTATGGCTCGCTTGGCACATTTTTCGCCGACGTGACAGGTGACCGTCGAGCAGATGCCATCGTCGTCAATGAGATCGGAGTGGTGGTCGTCCGGCAATCGGACGGCGCGCAGTTCCTGCCTCTTAAAAACTGGTCGAGAAACGCGTTTTATGGTACGCGCGGCACATACTTCGCTGATGTATCCGGCGACGGGATGGCTGATGCGATCGCCGTTGTTGATGAGGGGGTGCTGATCAGACGATCGGACAACACGCTTTTTCTTGAGATCGAAAATTGGACTAATGGGCCATATTACGGTACGCAGGGCACATTTTTTGCTGATGTAACAGGTGACGGCAAAGCGGACGCCATCGTCAACAATGCCGGCAGGATAACGGTAAGACGATCTACTGGCACACGCTTCAACCCGAATGAAGACTGGACGAAGGGCGTTTTTGCCGGTACGCGGGGCACTTTCTTTGCTGACGTAAATGGTGATGACAGGGCAGACGCCATTGTCGTAAACGATGCTGCGGTTATGGTCAGACTGTCAAACGGCTCACAGTTCATTCCTGAGCAGATGTGGATTGACGTGGCGTTTTACGGTACGCAGGGCACTTTCTTTGCTGATGTAACGGGTGATGGTGCAGCCGACGCTATCGCCGTGAACGACAATAGGATCATAGTCAGACCCTCTAGTCGCACGCACTTTGGAGCGCCTGAAGACTGGACGGGAGCAGCTTTTTGGGGCAGGCGCGGTACATTTTTTGCTGACGTTACTGGCGATGGCGCGACGGATGCGGTTGCGGTTGGCGATGATACTGTGCTGGTTCGGCCAGCCAAGGGGCCTTAATCTTTGCGTTTTCTGCTCCTACGCTCCTTGCACTTCTAATTCATAACCGATTTTTGGCTGATTTATCAGTCTGCTGGCTGAGATACTATCATGTCACCAGCGCCGGCAGGAATCCGCCAACAAAGGCATCGCCAAGCCCCACCGTTGTTGCAACGGTGGGTTGGACCTGCGCGACTGGAACACAACAAATGTGGTCGCCGGGGAGTCGGTTCAGGGCATCGGCAAAGGCTGCATGTGCTTCATGAGGGGAAAGCGCCGCTACGGCCTTATAATTATCTACGGTGAAATCATCTCCGTAGCAGAAGCGGGTCGTTGCCATCGTGACCGCCGCTTTGAGGGCGTGTGAAAACCTCGTCGCTCCCTCGCCATAGGCCAGCGCCCAATGCCGGGTGTGGACCACAATGATAGGTATAGGGAGGAGCTTTCGTAGTTCCGCTAAGGCTTGGGTGACCTGAAAAATATCGAGTAAATCCAGCTTCGTATGGACATAGCCCTGAAGTTCGTCCTCGTTAAGACTTAAAATGGTCATTTTTTGAGCTAACGTGCGGTAAATAATCTGACTGAATGCCGGCTCGTAATAACCGGCATCCTCACAAAAGACCACCGCGTCTTCAGGCAGCCTTGTCATCATCTTCAAGACAGACTCCAACCGGTGGGCAAGGAGAGTTTCACTTTGCATGGCATTAAAGCCGGAAACCAGCAGTACCTGAGCGTCCGTAAGCAGGTCGGCGAAGGCTTCATTCAGGCTCATCGTGATATTGTCCGTATCACTGTGGTAGATGAGCCGATTCGCCTGCGCGGTGCAGATGGTGATGTCGCCGGCTTTGACGCGCGTGGCGCTGCCAAACTGCACAATCAGGTGCGGGTACGAACTATCCTGGGCGCTGCTGCAAACGTAAGGGCTGTCCTGCGGAATCAGGCGGCGAACATGGTCATTAATGGTGACGAGATGCAGGGCAGACGTAACCCCCAGTTTTCGCATGGCGATGGCCGCACGCACACTGGTTCCGCCCAGGGTGATTTTTTTGGCAAACTTCTGCGAAAACTGCTCAATGATGTCCGACGAAGCGACAAAACGCTCACCGCCGCTGCCGAGCTTTAAGAAACTCAGGATGGAGATCACCAGATCACGTTCGCCGGTGATGACCCGATTAACATCCAATTCGGCATTACGGATGTTGTAGTGCGTGATCAGGTCTTCTATAACCCTGGAATCCCACACAATTTCGTAGTCAATGTTATTGCCAAAGCCCAGGGCAATTTTTTGCTTCATGCCGCAGCCTGATTCCTTGTTCGTCAGTAACAGGGACGGCATTCTTGCCGTCCCTGTGGACTTTGTGGTTAGAGGGACATCCTGTTGAGTCTCCCCTGAAGACCCACGAGAATCTGCTTTAGTAGAGTACCGCCTTGCCAGTCGCATCAAAGAGGTCAATCTTGTGGTGAGCGACTTTCTTCATGGCGTCAATACAGGCCGGGTAGATCATCAGCGGCTCATACAGTCCGGTGTCGGCCAGCACTTCACGGCACTTCTGGTAGAAGGCATCCTTAATGTCACTGGAGATGTTGATCTTGTTGATACCCAGCTTAACCGCCATCGCGATTTCTTCATCAGGATTACCGGAACCACCGTGAAGCACCAGCGGAATATCAACCCTGGCGGTGATCTCCTTCAACAAATCCAGTCTCAATTTGGGTTTCCGATCTTTGGGATACAGGCCGTGAGCCGTCCCAATCGCTACCGCCAGGGTGTCCACGCCAGTGGAGTGAACAAAAGTTTCAACATCGTTGGGATTCACGTAAATGATGTCGTCGGTTCCGGCTTCTGCCTGGCGGCTGGTGGTGCCGATGGTGCCTAACTCACCTTCGACGGAAACGTTGACAGCGTGAGCCAGCTCCACGACCTTTTTACTGATAGCAATGTTTTCTTCAAGCGGTTGGGTCGAGGCATCAATCATGACGGACGTGAAGCCAGCTTGAATGGCTTCCATAATCTGCTTGATGTTGGCGCCATGATCCAGGTGGATGCAGACCGGAATGCAGGTTGTGCGGGCCTCTTCGATAACGGCCTTCACAAACGCCGGACGGACAAACGCCAGCTCATCTGGATGAATGGCAAGGATGACCGGCGAGTTCGCCTCTTCAGAGGCTTCCAGCACACCCCGGAGCAGCATATTGTTGCTCATGTTAAAAGCGGGCACAGCGAAATGATTTGCGTGGGCTACCGCCAGCAAATCCCTCATGTTCATCAACATTGTGATTTCTCCATTCTTTGGAATGTCGTTAGGTACTGGGCAAGCGTGTTCAGCAGTCTATGGAATTCCTATCCTTTGATGGAGCCTGCCGCCATCCCGGCAATAAAGTAACGTTGGAATAACAGGAAAAGCAGCAAGACCGGCAGCGAGCCAAGTACACTCATTGCCATCATCTGATTCCATTCAAAGGAATGCTGCCCCATGAGCAACTGGATGCCAATCGGCACGGTTCGCATATCGTTCGTTCTCGTCAGGGTGAGCGCGAACAGGAATTCGTTCCATGCCAGCATGAAGGTGTAGATTCCTACGGAAATGATTCCCGGTAGAGAAATGGGGACGAGTACGCGCCATAGAATAGTGAAGCTGCTTCCGCCATCAATCATAACCGCTTCATCCAGCTCTCGCGGCAGGGTATTGAAGTAACCGGTCATCATGATGATGGCATAAGGAAGCGTAAAGACCATGTAGG
Organism: Aggregatilineales bacterium; assembly: GCA_029975765.1. Classification (GTDB taxonomy): domain Bacteria; phylum Chloroflexota; class Anaerolineae; order Aggregatilineales; family Phototrophicaceae; genus CFX2. The sequence goes on along the minus strand of JARKOK010000046.1, from coordinate 5,905 downwards.
TCAGGATCAGTGCCCAGTAGGTATTATACAGTCTGAAGGCGACGATAAGGCCGAAGTAAGGAATCATCAGCGTAATCGGCGGTACCGACTGCACGCCAATGATGATCAGATTGAGCACCTTCTTGAATCTAAAATTGTATCTGCTAAAGCTGTATCCCGCCAGAATTCCAACGATCACCGTGAAGACGGTAACCAGCCCGGAGATCAGATAGCTGTTGAAGAAGAAACGCAGTTGTTCCGGGTTGGTAAGAACAGCGGTATAGGCGGCCAGCGAGAACGTCTCGTCAATCAGGCGGGGCGGATACGCAAAAATCGCCGTATTTGATTTGAACGACGACGCGAACATCCAGAGAACGGGAAGTCCGGCAAAGAGAGCGCCTAACACCAGCCCAATGATCGTGAGTGCTTTCGCTAATATGGCTCTTTCGGACTGTGTGGTCATAATGCTACTCGTTTGCCAACCTCTGATTTCGTACGTAGAACACCGCTACAAAGGTTGATATAGCCAGGATAATCATGGCTGTTGTTGACGCCTGAGAAAATTCGTAGGAACTGAAGGCCAGTTTGTAGGTGAATGTACTCAGCATTTCCGTCACCCGGACCGGCCCGCCGCCCGTCGTCATCCAGATCAGGGTGAACTGGTGGGTCGTCCAGATGAAATCGAGCATCGCCAGACTGATGATAATGGGCTTTAGCTGAGGCAGCGTAATAAACCGAAAGAGTTGAACGCTGTTGGCACCATCAATTTTTCCGGCTTCATAAAGGTCGTCAGAAATTCCCTGCAATCCGGCCAGATAGCTGACCATATAGAAGGGATAGCCTGCCCAGATATTGATAAACGTGACAGCGGCCAACGCTAACTGCCTGGAACTTAACCACTCGATTTTCTCATGAACCAATCCCAGCTCAAGCAGCAAGTAGTTAACCACGCCGTTGGGGTTCAGCAGCAGCCGCCACAGAATGGCGATAATAGAGGCGGTAAATACCCAGGGCAGGATGTAGATCACCCGGAACAGCGCCTTGGGAACAGCGCCAATCAGGCGGGTATTCAGAAGCATAGCGAACGACAGACCAAGAATGAGATGAGCAATGACGCTGACTACTGAAAACACGAGCGTGTTGCTCAAAGCCTGAAGGAAGCGGCTGTCTGAAAGAATTTTAGCGTAATTGTCCATCCCCACGAATGCCGGCGGCGTAGTGGTGATGATGACATTGTCCATCAGGGAGTAATAAAAAACTGTTGCAATGGGAACGAGCGACAACAAAGTCAGCAAAACTATGGTTGGTGATAGATAAGCATACGGAGCAAGCTGTTTTGCCATTCCGTTCCGGGTGGCGTTCCTTGAGCTTTTTGAGGCATTGGAGACGCGGATATTCTCCATTGTCTGTGAAATCCTTATCTCTGATGGAGGCTGCAAAGGAATGCCTTGCAGCCTCCATGCTTCAGCGAGAAGTACTCGCCAGTTTACAGGAAGCCTATTTGAAATACCCGATCCAGGCTTCCTGGGCAGTGGTAAGGAACTCGTCCAGCGTCATCTCACCATCCAGGTAAAGCTGGAATGGCTCGTCGAACTCACGCATCAGTTGTTCAGCCACCGGCAGACCAGTGAACTCATTTGCCAGATAACCGTCCTGGAAGACCTGGAAAGCGGCAGCAAACAGTTCATCGGTCTTAACGAAATCAGGCGTTGAGTTGACGTTGCCGGGGAAGGCATTGGCGATTGAGGAAAGACGCGAGTTGACGTCGGCGCTCATCAGGAAGGCAATCAGCTTCCAGGCTTCGGCCTTGTGTTCGCTGTTTTCCGCAACACCGATCCCCCAGGAGGCATACGGCAGCCCGCGCGGACCATCGTAGTCATCAGCCGCCGGCAGCGCAGTGATGGCGAAGTTCAGTTCCGGGTTCCGTTCGCGGATTAGATTGATGTGTGCCAGGCTGCTGATCATCATGCCAACCCGACCGTTGGTGAATTCTTCCACCTTGTCCTGTTCGCGCAGCGAGAAGGCTCCGGGGGCAATGAGACCCGCGTCGTACAGATCCTTGATGAACACCACCACGCTGCTAACAGCTTCATTGCCAACCAGATTGGGCTGGCCGTCCAGCATCATGCTGCCACCACTCGCCCACACCCACGACATCACATCGTTCTGAATACCGTTGGGTTGTTCCATAGACAGGGGCAGCACCCAGCCATAGACGTTGCTGTCGGGATTCGTCAAGGCACGGGCGGCAGCAGCAAATTCACTCCGCGTGGCGGGGGGATTTTCAATGCCTGCCTGCTGCATCAGGTCCAAATTGACAAACACGGGATAAACAAAGTTTACCACCGGGATCATGTAGGTTGCGCCGTTCAGTTGAATCTGAGCCGCCAGTTCGCTGTCGTCATAGTCAGCTTCGCTCATCAGATCGGACAGGCTCGCCAGCGCGCCCTGCTTCACAAAGTCGTTCACCCACGCTCCGTCCAGACCGACAACGTCTGCCATCGTTCCGGTTGCCGCGCCGGCAACGATCTGATCTCTGGTGGTGGAATACGGGCCGCTGAGCAGTTCGACGGTAATGCCAGGATTCTGCGCCTCAAATTCATCCATTAATGCTCTGAATTCTCCTGCAGGAAGTTCCGGTTCCCACCACTGGGCGAACTCAAGCGTAACGGATTCCTGAGCCATCAGGGCGCTGCCGGTTACGACCAACATAACCGCCACGAGTAAACCAACAATCAGCTTCTTCATGTCGCTATCCTCCATTAGAAAAAGGCAATTTTGAACAGAACTACCGGAACGAGTCTCCAGCATAACAACGATTAAGGGTCGGCTCTGCCCTTTCTTTTGTTCTCCTTTACATACCCCTCGCTTTCTGCTCTATGAACTCAGTACTTGCGGTGCTCAGTTGCCCGACTCGTTTTCGAGACAGCCTGCACCATAGCATCTGAACGTGTTATATAGATACCCACGTAGAGAGCCTCGGTTAGCGCCAGCATGGCTAAGTTAGAATCCATCCGCTCTTCCCGAAAATGGTTGACTCGTGTGGCTGTGAACAAACATAGATCACTATGACGGGTCAATGGGGCGTCGGAGTGGTTGGTAATACAGATTGTGTGCGCGCCGCGCTGTTTGGCGAGTTCCAGCGCGTAGACCGTGTCTTTTGAACTTCCCGTGTGCGAGATGCCCACCGCCGCGTCCTCAGCCGTCATCAGGGAGGCATACATCTCCTGCATGGTCGGGTCAATCGAAAAGCGGCTCGATAGTCCGATCTTGGTCAGGCGAAAATTGAGATCCATCGCTATCGGGATCGAGTTCCCGGAGGCAAACAAAACAATCTGGTGGGCCTGGCACAATGCCTCGACAGTCGCGTCCAGGACGGCCATATCCAGAATGTGTATCGTCTCTTCGAGTGAGCGTAAGCCCACCGTCATCGCCTTCTGCACGGCGGCGGCGGGCGTGTCGTCCGGTTTCAGGTCTTCATGGACGATCAGCATCGGCGAAACCAGGTCTTCAGCGAGGCGGAGCTTCAGGGCGTGAAAGCCGGAATAACCGAGCGACTGTGCAAAGCGCACGATACTTGCATCGCTGACACCCACGCGCGCACCGAGTTCTGTAACCGTCAGATTGATTGTTTCCTGGGGAGAATTGAGAATGAACTCGGCGACCTTCTGTGTTGTCCCTCTCAACCTCGGTAAGGCATCTGAGATGACGGACAGCGCGCCGCGCTCGTGGTGGTTCTTATTTCGCATATAGTCCATCTCACCACATAATGAAAATAATTTTCATCAGCGTACAACATATGAAATAAATTGTCAAGTTATCATTTCATGGCCCGGCGGCTCATCGTTAAATCCAATCCGATCATGTCCATATCAGGCTGGAATAACTATTTGCGACGAAAAGTTAGGCGCGGGGATGCGGACGGCTCAATGCCTCTCCCTGGGCTAACCCCATCGCCGCCCTCTTGCTGGGTGCGGCGGCAGGCGCGGCCATCAGTACCGTGCTAGAAGTTGGCTCGCAAATGCTGCAAGGCCGCTCGATAGACTGCCTGGACATGGGTTCAGTCGGGCGTGCGGCACTGGAAGGCGCGGTGCTGAAGATGACGTGGCGCGGGCGATGCGTGAGGCTGGCAGCGGCGGCAGGGCTGTACCCACCGGGAGCAAGCGAACGGGGTATGGATGATCTGGCGAGCAATGAACGCCGGGTGGTGCGGGGTGGGTCGTGGAACAACTTCATACGCCCTGCGCGCTGCGCCTCGCGCAATGGGTTCAACAGGTACAACGACTACGGTTTTCGGGTGCTGATGGGCGTCCCTATCTGATCTTTTGATCTCCGATGAATCTGACCTCTGATTCTCTGACTCTCAGGGGGTGCGGCAGCTTTTATTCTATGTCGAGGCAGAGCGAGCAGGTGCATTGGACTATGACACCGACATCGCCGACCAGGTGATTTAGTTGTGAGGAAAGTGTATGGATATACCCATACTGCATATCAGACTGGATGAGACAGGCGTGCAGCTCGAATTTGCGCCTTCCTGACCCCTCAGCCGTCAGCGGGGAGGAGGTAGAGTCAGAGAAATGTTAAGTCTCCCCCGCTAGCGGGGAGACTCAGAGGGGGTTTTGAGGTGGCAGACTTACACCCTGGCGTTTTTGAAGCGATTACGCTGTTTTTCATACACTTTTATGAAGGCGCTCTAACAGGTTTAAGACATACCACTCCTATACTCGTTATGATCTTGTAACAATTGGGGGAGTCTATGGATTTAAACCGTTACACCAATAAAGCTCAGGAAGCGATTCTGGCGGCGCAGGCGTTAGCCAACGAGTACGGCCACCCGGCCATCGAACCCCTGCACGTGCTGGTTGCGCTGCTGCGCCAGACAGACGGCGTGGTGCCGGAAGTCATCGCCAAGATCGGCGGGCGTCCGGCGGCGCTCCTGGCTGAACTGGAACAGATGCTGCACGATAAACCTCGTGTGTCCGGCACGAATACGCAGGCCGGCCTCAGCCGCGCCGCGCAGCAGGTGTTCAACCGCGCCGAAAGCGAAGCCCAGAAGATGCGCGACGACTACGTGAGCACCGAACACGTGCTGCTGGGTATGACCGGTGATTCTGCCTTACGCGGCGCGCTGGAACGACAGGGCGTGACGTCTGACGCGATCCTTAAGGCGCTGACGGCCATTCGCGGCGGCCAGCGTGTCACCTCGCAGGACCCGGAAGGCACGTTTCAGGCGCTGCAAAAATATGGGCGTGATCTGACCGCTCTGGCGCGGCAGGGCAAACTCGACCCGGTGATCGGACGCGACGAAGAAATCCGCCGCGTGGTGCAGGTCATCAGCCGCCGCACGAAGAACAATCCGGTATTGATCGGTGAGGCCGGTGTCGGCAAGACCGCCATCGTTGAAGGGCTGGCGCAGCGCATTGTCAACGGCGATGTGCCGGAAGGTCTGCGCGACAAGCAGATCATCGCGTTGGATATGGGGTCGCTGGTGGCCGGGGCGAAGTATCGCGGCGAGTTCGAGGAACGCCTGAAAGCCGTCTTAAAGGAAGTCGCCGGCAGCAGCGGGCGTATTATCCTGTTCCTGGACGAGCTGCATACCATCGTTGGCGCGGGCGCTGCCGAAGGTTCGATGGATGCCAGCAACATGCTCAAGCCGATGCTGGCGCGCGGCGAACTGCGGACGGTCGGCGCGACCACGCTGGACGAATACCGTAAATACATCGAAAAAGACGCGGCGCTGGAACGCCGTTTCCAGCCGGTGTTTGTGGATGAACCGAGTGTCGAAGATACCATCAGCATCCTGCGCGGCCTGAAGGAACGGTACGAAGTGCATCACGGCGTGCGGATTCAGGACAGCGCCGTGATCGCGGCGGCCACCCTGAGCGCGCGCTATCTGCCCGACCGCCAGCTTCCCGACAAGGCGATT